>NZ_JBSXOP010000053.1:0-140427 GCF_056859535.1 Marinobacter sp. L-46 | reverse complement strand
GGGCGCCGGTGCGATCAGAATGCCATCTTCCATCAGGGTAATATTACTGCTGCGCTCGGCCGTGGCGCCGCGGATGCCGATATTGGGGCGCAGGCCCAGGCCTTCTTCTTCCCGCACATAGACGCCCGGGACGGTTTTCAGCACCTGGTTGATGTCGGTCTCAACCTCGGTTTTCAACTGCGCCTCACCAACGACGTAGCCTGACCCTGGCAAGGTCTGGGCTGCGGACGCATCGCCAATGATTTCCATGGGTTCAAGCATCTGGGGCTGATCATCGCCGACTGCCCAACTGGCGCCCGGGGCAAGGCTGACAGCCACGGCCAGTGATAAGCGGGAAGGTTTAAACATGTGGTTAATCTCCATTACCATTTGTTTTTCGAAATGTAAGTGACAATCATTACTATTACGTTGGGCGAAACTTTACGGTTCCGTAACTATAAAGTCAATAGTCAGTGCTTATGACGCAGGCAGGTGTCAGGTCAGGCGAAGAAATCCCCGGTCGGCCGGGGATTGAGAATAGGATCGGATCGGTCGGCCAGGCTCAGTGGGTCTCGCGGCCGATGGCGCGGTGGCCGATGTCCTTGCGATAAAACACGCCATCCCACCGGATCCGGGAGGCCAGCTCATACGCACGCTTCTGTGCTTCGGTGACGGTATTGCCCAGAGCCGTGGCACAGAGTACCCGCCCCCCGTTGGTGACCACCCGATCTCCATTGAGCCGGGTTCCGGCGTGGAAGACCTTCTCCCCGTCGGTGTCGGTGTCGGGCAGGCCGGAGATGACATCACCCTTGTGGTAGCTGCCCGGGTAGCCGCCGGCCGCCAGAACGATACCGACCGAGGCGCGGTCATCCCACTCGGAGTCGCACTGGTCCAGCTTGCCGTCCACGGCCGCCTGGCACAGCTCAACCATGTCAGACTTCATGCGCAGCATGATCGGCTGGGTTTCCGGATCGCCGAAGCGGCAGTTGAACTCGATTACCTTCGGCGCACCGTTGGCATCGATCATCAGGCCGGCGTACAGGAATCCCTTGTAGGGGTGACCTTCGGCGGCCATGCCGTTGACGGTGGGGTAGATCACCTCGTCCATGATGCGCTGGTGCACATCCGCAGTGACCACCGGGGCCGGAGAATAGGCACCCATGCCGCCGGTGTTGGGGCCGGTGTCGCCGTCGCCCACACGCTTGTGGTCCTGGGAGGTGGCCATGGCCAGCACGTTCTTGCCGTCGACCATCACGATGAACGAGGCTTCTTCGCCGTCCAGGAATTCTTCCACTACCACGCGGCTGCCGGCATCACCGAAGGCATTGCCTGCGAGCATATCGCGGATAGCGTCTTCGGCTTCTTCCAGGGTCATGGCGACAATCACGCCTTTACCGGCGGCCAGGCCATCGGCCTTGACTACGATCGGTGCACCTTTTTCACGCACGTAGGCGAGGGCTTCGTCTACATCGGTGAAGTTGGCGTAGTCGGCGGTCGGGATCTTCTGGCGGGCCAGGAAATCCTTGGTGAAGGCCTTGGAGCCTTCCAGCTGGGCTGCACCGGCGCTGGGGCCGAAGATGCGCAGGCCGCGAGCCTCGAACTTGTCCACCACGCCTGCCACCAGCGGGGCTTCCGGGCCAACGATGGTCAGGCCTACGTTGTTCTGCTCGGCGAAGTTGGCCAGGCCGTCCAGGTCCATCACGTCCAGGTCGACGTTCTCCAGGTTCGGTTCCCGGGCAGTACCGGCGTTACCCGGTGCCACAAAGACCTTGTCTGCCTGCGGAGACTGGGCTGCTTTCCACGCCAGGGCGTGTTCGCGCCCGCCACTGCCAATAACCAGAATGTTCATGTGCTGCTCCTGAATACGTTGATCAGTGACGGAAATGGCGCATGCCGGTGAAGACCATGGCAATGCCATGCTCGTTGGCGGCGTCGATCACTTCCTGGTCGCGCATGGAACCGCCCGGCTGGATGACTGCCGTAATACCGGCTTCAGCAGCGGCATCAATGCCGTCACGGAACGGGAAGAAAGCATCGGAGGCCATCACCGAACCCTTCACTTCCAGGTTTTCGTCGGCGGCTTTGATACCGGCAATCTTCGCACTGTAGACGCGGCTCATCTGGCCTGCGCCCACACCGATGGTGCGGCCCGCCTTGGCGTAGACGATGGCGTTGGATTTCACGTACTTGGCCACTTCCCAGGCGAACAGCAGGTCGTTCAGCTCCTGTTCGGTAGGCTGGCGCTCGGTGACGACTTTTACGTCTTCCATGGCCACCATACCGAGATCCCGGTCCTGCACCAGCAGGCCGCCGGTCACGCGCTTGTAGTCCATGGTCTGGGCGCGCTCGCCGCCGAATTCGCCGCAGGCCAGAAGGCGTACGTTCTTCTTGGCAGCAACAATCTCGACCGCTTCCGGCGCCACGCTCGGGGCAATAATGACTTCCACAAACTGGCGATCCACGATGGCCTTGGCAGTCGCGGCATCCAGTTCCCGGTTAAAGGCAATGATGCCGCCAAAGGCGGATGTCGGGTCGGTGGCGAAGGCCAGGTCGTAGGCTTGCAGGATGTCGGCACCGATGGCTACGCCACAGGGGTTGGCGTGCTTGACGATGACACAGGCCGGGTCGGCAAACGGCTTAACGCATTCCAAGGCGGCGTCGGTGTCGGCTACGTTGTTGTAGCTCAGTTCCTTGCCCTGCAGCTGTTTGGCGGTGGCCACGCAGGCTTCTTTCGGGTTGCGCTCGGCGTAGAAGGCGGCGCGCTGGTGCGGGTTCTCGCCGTAACGCATGTCCTGAACCTTCACGAACTGGGCGTTGAAGGTGCGGGGGAAGTCGGCGTTGTCGTTGTCCGGGGTACGGCCGCCCAGGTAGTTGGCGATGGCACCGTCGTAACCGGCGGTGTGCTCGAAGGCTTTTACTGCCAGGTCGAAGCGGGTGCTGTAGGTGAGCTGGCCGTCGTTGCTGTCCAGCTCTTTCAGAACCCGGCTGTAGTCGGAGGCGTTCACCACGATGGCGACATCGTTGTGGTTCTTGGCGGCGGCGCGAACCATGGTGGGGCCGCCGATGTCGATGTTCTCGATGGCAGTCGGCAGGTCACAGTCCGGGTTGGCCACGGTCTCTTCGAACGGATACAGGTTCACCACCACCATGTCGATGGGGTTGATGCCGTGTTCGCCCATGATGGCATCATCGGTGCCGCGACGGCCCAGAATGCCACCGTGAATCTTCGGGTGCAGGGTTTTTACCCGGCCATCCATCATCTCGGGAAAACCGGTGTAGTCGGACACTTCGGTGACCGGTACGTTGTTTTCCTTGAGCAGGCGGAAGGTACCGCCGGTGGACAGCAGCTCAACGCCGCGTTCAGTCAGGGCTCGGCCGAAATCGACGATGCCGGTTTTATCACTTACGCTGATCAGGGCGCGACGGACGGGGGTGTTTGCCTGGTTTGCCATGGTGACTGCCTTCCTTTGTCAGATTAAAGCAGACCGTACTGCTTGAGTTTCTTGCGCAGGGTGCCGCGGTTCAGGCCAAGCATGGTGGAGGCCTTGGTCTGGTTGTTGCGGGTGTACTTCATTACCTGCTCCAGCAGGGGTGCTTCAACTTCTGACAGTACCAGCTGGTACACGTCAGAAACCGGTGCGCCGTCCAGCTGCGTGAAGTAGTTTTTCAGGGCCACTTCCACGCTGTCACGCAGGGTGACACTGTTGCCGCTATTATTTACCGTGTGCAACTGATGGACATCATCGTTGGCCGGGGTGCCCAGGTTGTCGTTTGCCAAAGTCTCAGCGGTCATGCTGCGAATACCTCTCCATTTCGTAAGCCTGCAAAGTACTGTTCGATGCTGTCTTTCTGCTCCAGCGCATCTTCGATGCCGTTGAAGCGTGTTCGGAACTGTTTGTTCTCGTCGTGGGACTGCAGATACCAGCCCACATGCTTTCTGGCGATACGCACACCCATTTTCTCGCCGTAGAAGCTGTGCAGTTCGGCCAGGTGCTCCGACAGAATCTGCTCGACTTCATCCAGCGGTGGCTCAGCCAGGTGTGTGCCGGTTTCCAGGTAGTGCAGAATCTCCCGGAAGATCCATGGCCGGCCCTGTGCCCCACGGCCAATCAGCAGGCCGTCTGCGCCGGTGTGCGCGAGCACCTGCCGGGCTTTTTCCGGCGTGGTGATGTCGCCGTTGGCGAACACCGGAATACCCACGCTGGCTTTTACCGCGGCGATGGTGTCGTATTCGGCGTTTCCGTTGTATTTGTCTGCCCGGGTGCGGCCATGCACCGCCAGTGCCTGGATGCCGGCGTCTTCGGCCATGCGGGCGATCACCGGTGCGTTGCGGTTGTCCCGGTCCCAGCCGGTGCGCATTTTCAGGGTGACCGGTATATCCACGGCGGCCACAACGGCCTCGAGGATTTCCCGCACCAGTTTTTCATCTTTCATCAGGGCAGAGCCGGCGGCCTTGTTACAGACCTTCTTGGCCGGGCAGCCCATGTTGATGTCGATGATCTGGGCACCAAACTCGGCATTTTGCCGGGCGGCATCCGCCAGCATCTCAGGGTCGCCGCCGGCAATCTGCACCGAGCGGGGTTCCGGTTCACCCTGATGATTCAGGCGGGTGCGCGATTTGCGCGTATGCCAGAGCTTGCTGTCTGCTATGACCATTTCCGATACCGCCAAACCAGCTCCCATTCGGCGGCAAAGCTGCCGGAAAGGGCGATCCGTTACGCCGGCCATGGGCGCAACAATAAGCGGGTTGGGCAGGGTGTACGGCCCGATTTTTGCCGTTGGCAGCATGATCTGAGTCCGTGTCACAGCGGGTTAAGCAAGGTTCGGTGGAGCGGTTGGTTAATTTCTGACCGCTCCGGTCTCCGAAGGGCGGTAATGATACCGCCGGGGGCACATCGATTGAAGGGGCGAAAGCAGGAAAAAATTGATTATTTTTCGTGCTTTCTGGTTGACTTTTGCGCTGTCAACTGTGTGCCGGCATGGCGGTTGTCCGGCGCTGTCAGGGGGATGCCGGCCGGAAATCCAGATTGTAGTTAACCGCGTCGCGGCCCGGATCGCGAATGCTGATGGCGATGCGAACCGGTGTTTCTACCGGCATGGCACCCAGCCCGGTGGCTTCGCCGGCCAGGTATTCATCAGGGGAAAACACACTCTGTGCAACCACGTCGCCGTTAAGGTTCGAGAAGGTCAGGGCGATGGCCGGGAACGGCTGTTCAAAGCCTGCCCGGTTGAGGATAACCGCATCGACGATCAGCTGGGTACGGTTTTCCGGATCGGTGCGTACCACCAGCTTCCGGCTCTGGATGGCGTCAACATCCACCAGGGGCTTGAGCTGGCAGCCGGCAAGTTCACAGCCTTTCTCGTAGAACGGGCGCAACTGGGGGATGGCAGACAGCCGGTCAAACTGGAACCAGGTAACCTGGGCCACCAGAACGCCAATCAGCACCAGTACCACCAGTGTCCAAAGGGCTGTGCGCAGGCCGCCACGGCCACCTCCCACGGATACCGGGTCTCGGCGCAGGTCCTGGTAAAGGTTGTCCGGCTGGAACGGTTTGGCGGGGCGGCTGGTGACAGGATCGCCCACCCGGTCGTCATCGGCGGTCAGCGGCGGTTCATGATCGGCGTGGGGTTGTGCCGGAGCAGGGTCCGGCGTGAACTCCGGTTCGGCTTCAACAGGTGTCAGAGACAGTGCCTCCGGCTCCTGCAGGGGCTCGGATTCGGGCTTTGGAGCCGGTTTGGCAGGGGAGGGCTTTACTGGCTCGGGTTCCCGTTCAGGTTCGGGTTCCGTTTCGGGCTTGCCTTCCTGCCCGGGCTCCACCTCTTCAAGCATGGCTTCTGCCCAGCTTTCGTCTACCTGATGGTTGTCGTGATCGTCTGAGTCGTCCCGGAAGCCGGGGGCATCGGGTTCATCCACATCCCGGAAGCTGTCGCTGAGCTCGTCCTCATCGAATGTGAGCTTGCTGCCGGCGTAGCGGCCTTCAGTGGCGTCTTCTTCGGGGTTGTCGGCAAACACAAACTCGTCTTCGCCAAAACCGACATCCGCGGGTTCTTGCGGCTTTTCCTCGGGGGGCGTCGCAATCGTCCCGCTTTCAGTCACCCGGTGTTCCAGGGCGTTGAACACGTTCATGCAGCTGCCGCAACGGACCTTGCCCCCGGCTACGCCGAGCTGTTCGTCGGTTACCCGGAAACGGGTTTCGCATTGGGGGCACTGGGTCTGCAGGCTGCTCTGGGTCATGCTTCGGTCCTGAAAGCGGGATCGCTAGGTCATTGCATTTTGGTCAGTACGAGTCAGGCAGTTTAGTCATAAACGCCTGGGCCGTCATCTGTCCCTGCGCCGTCCTGTGAGGCGTATCCAGTCTTCTTTCTGTTCCGGCTCGTCCATGATGAACCAGGGTTCGTAGGCATCCATCACTTCCCGGGCCTGGTTGAACAGAATGCCGGACAGTACCAGGTGGCCACCGGGCCTGGTCAGCTCTGCCAGCCTCGGCGCCAGACCAATCAGCGGCTGGGCCAGGATGTTGGACAGCATTACGTCCGCCTGGGTGTCGGGATCCTGTCCGGGCAGGTAGAGGTCCAGGCGGTTGTCTTCCACGCCGTTACGACGGGCGTTGTCGCGGCTGGCTTCCAGGGCCTGCGGGTCTGTATCCACGCCAATCACATGGTCCGCACCCAGCAGCAGGGCAGCCAGGCCCAGGATGCCGGAGCCGCAGCCGTAGTCGGTTACCTGTTTACCGGCAACATCCTGGCCGTCGAGCCATTCCAGGCACAGGGCGGTGGTGGGGTGGGTGCCGGTGCCGAAGGCCAGGCCAGGGTCCAGCAACAGGTTGGCGGCGTCCGGGTCCGGGGCTTCGTGCCAGCTGGGCACAATCCACAGGCGTTCACCGAACTGCAGCGGGTGGAAGTCGTCCATCCAGGCCCGCTCCCAGTCCTTGTCTTCCACCAGTGTCACTTCAATCTCGGCCAGGGACTGCTGGGTTTGCTGGTGCCAGGCGTCGCGGATATCCGCTAACAGCTGTTCGATGTTGCGATCAGACTGGAACAGGCCGGTAACGGTGGTCTGGCTCCAGAGGGGAGTGGTGCCCGGATCGGGCTCGTACAGGGGCTGGTCGGCTGCGTCTTCCATGGAAACGGCGTCTGCGCCCATTTCCATTAACAGATCTTCCAGCTGATCCGCGGTGTCCGGATCAGCTGGAATCTGGAGTTGTATCCAGGGCATGGTTAATCCCGCATCAGTTTCTCGAGGTAGTGGATGGTGAAGTCTACCTGTTTAAAGCCACCATCGCGTACCAGTTTTCGATGCAGGGGTTGATTGGTCTTGATGCCCTCGACCAGCATTTCGTCCAGCGCGTTCTTCATGCGCCGGCGGGCGATTTCCCGGTCGTCGCCCCAGGTGATCAGCTTGGCCACCAGGGAATCGTAGTACGGCGGTACGGTGTAGCCGCTGTACAGGTGCGAATCCACACGGATGCCGTTGCCGCCGGGAGCGTGGAAGTGCTTCACCTTGCCCGGGCTGGGCACAAAGGTTTGCGGGTCTTCGGCATTGACCCGGCACTCGATGGCGTGGCCGGAAATATGGATTTCGTCCTGGCTGTACTGCAGCGGCAGGCCGCTGGCAATGCGCAGCTGCTCACGCACGATATCCACGCCGGTGACCATCTCGGAAACCGGATGCTCAACCTGTACCCGGGTGTTCATTTCAATGAAATAGAACTCGCCGTCCTGGTACAGGAACTCGAAGGTGCCGGCGCCCACGTAACCGATTTCCTTACAGGCATCCACGCAGGCCTTGAGGGTGCGCTCCCGGGATTCCGGGTTGATGTTCGGAGCCGGTGCTTCCTCGATCACCTTCTGGTTGCGGCGCTGCATGGAGCAGTCCCGGTCGCCCAGGTGAATCACGTTACCGTGCATATCCGCCAGTACCTGGACTTCCACGTGGCGTGGAGTTTCCAGGAACTTCTCCAGATAGACGGTGGGATCGCCGAAGGCGTTCTTGGCTTCGGTTTGGGTAATCTGCACCGCTTTCAGCAGGGCGGCTTCAGAGTGCACCACCTGCATGCCGCGACCACCGCCGCCGGAAGCGGCCTTGATCATCACCGGGTAGCCGATCTGCTTCGCCAACTTGAGGGTACGCTCGTCGTCGTCCGTCAGCGGGCCGTCGGAGCCGGGTACGGTCGGAACGCCTGCCTTTTTCATGGCTTCGATGGCGGAGACCTTGTTACCCATCAGGCGAATGGTTTCCGCCCGGGGGCCGATGAAGCGGAAGCCGCTTTTCTCGACCTGCTCGGCAAAGTCGGCGTTCTCCGCCAAAAAGCCGTAGCCCGGGTGGATGCCCACGGAATCGGTCACCTCAGCAGCGCTGATGATGGTGGGAATGTTCAGGTAGCTTTCTGTGGGGCTGTTCGGGCCAATGCAGACAGATTCGTCTGCAAGGCGCACGTGCATCAGGTCGCGGTCGACCTGCGAGTGCACGGCAACCGTCTTGATGCCCAGCTCCTTGCACGCGCGGAGAATGCGCAGGGCAATTTCACCGCGGTTTGCGATCAGAACTTTTTCTAACATGGCCATGGTTAGCAATCACCGAATTCAGGAAATGACGACCAGGGGCTGGTCAAACTCAACCGGCTGGCCATTTTCGACCAGGATTTCGGTAATGGTACCGGCCTTGTCGGCTTCGATCTGGTTCATCATCTTCATGGCTTCAACGATGCAAATCACGTCGCCAGCATTCACGGTCTGGCCCACTTCAACGAATGCAGCAGCCGTGGGTGAGGGTGAACGATAGAAGGTGCCAACCATCGGAGACTTCACGGTATGGCCTCTCGGTGCAGCCGGGGCAGCAGCTTCTTCAGCCGGTGCTGCTTCAGCCGCGGGCGCCGGTGCCTGGGGCGCCTGCGGTGCGGCGTAGTGGCTTACATAATGGCCACCGGCAGCTGCCTGCTCGCGACGGCGGGAAATGCGTACCGAGTCGTCGCCTTCGTGAATCTCCAGCTCTTCGACATCAGACTCTTCGAGCAGCTCGATCAGTTTCTTGATTTTGCGAATATCCATAACTGTTTCAGTCCCGTTTTACTGGTCTATCGGTGAATTCGTTGCAGGGCAGCCTGCAGTGCCAGGTCATAGCCCTGGCTGCCCAGCCCGCAGATAACGCCTACGGCGATATCCGAAAAGTACGAGTGATGGCGGAAAGGCTCCCGCGCATGCACGTTGGAAAGATGCACTTCAATAAACGGAATGCCGGATGCCAGCATGGCATCACGCAGCGCGACGCTGGTGTGGGTGAAGGCGGCCGGATTGATAATGATGAAATCCACGCCTTCGGCCCGGGCTTCGTGCACCCGCTCGATCAGCTCATATTCCGCGTTCGATTGCAGGTGCAGGAGGTGATGGCCTTTGTCTGCCGCTTTCTCGCGCAACCGGTCATCGATATCGGCCAGGGTCTCATAGCCATACACCTCGGGCTCACGGGTACCGAGCATGTTGAGGTTGGGGCCATGGAGCACAAGTATGGTCGACATGGTAATTTTGCCTTGGTGTTATTTGAACAGGATCGCCGAAGATAACGGCACGTTACCTGAATGGTGCGTGCTTGTTAGCCTCGGATCAACACTTTTTGACAATCTTCGTGCTGCCGGATTGATCCTGCAAAAAGCTTACACAGCAATGACCGGCGGTGCGATGACATTTCGTTGATGGGCCCAATTGTCGGCCAAGGAAGACGGGGCGGGTATTCGACATTGGTTTCATGGGCCGGGCAGGGCGCCCGGCCCGGAAGTTCAGAGGCTGGAGCGATTCTCCAGCCTGGAGGGAGGGCTCAGGAGGCCAGGCTGATCTGGTTGCGGCCGTGTTCTTTCGAGCGATACAGGGCCTTGTCGGCCCGTTCGCACAGTGTCTGGGCACTGTCGCCCTGCCAGTCGGCAACGCCGCAGCTGAACGACACCCGGAACTCCTGTTCGCCGGCCTGCTGCTGCAGCTCGGAGAAGCGCTGGCGGATTTCGTCGAGCACGTTCTGCGCATCCCGGGCGGAGGTGTTGGGCAGAATCACCGCAAACTCCTCACCGCCGTAGCGGCCGATGTGGTCGGTTTTGCGCAGGCGCTGTTTCAGGAACATGGACAGGCTGCGCAGTATGCGGTCGCCGATGGGGTGGCCGTAGGTGTCGTTGACCTTCTTGAACTCGTCAATATCGATCATGGCAAAGGCCAGCGGCTGGTCTTTTTGTCTCGCCCTGACAATTTCCTGTTCCAGCAGGTACAGGGTGTGGGTGTGGTTGTACAGGCCGGTCAGGCTGTCGCGAATCATCAGTGCCAGCAGCGAACGGGCCCGGCGACCCCGGTTGTGGATGGTCGCCACCAGGTGTTTGGGGTCGATCGGCTTGGTCAGGAAGTCGTCGCCGCCCAGGCTCATGGCCTGCAGCTGCTTGTTCACGTCTTCCTCTGCCGACAGGTAGATAATCGGTACGCTGTGGAATTTGTCCTGCTGGCGGATAACCCGGGCGATCTCGGTGCCGGTGCAACCGGGCATGTACATGTCGAGGATGATGATTTCCGGAGAGAACTCGTCCAGGGCGTTGATGATCTGCATCGGGTCGGTGATGACGTAGGCGTTCATGCCGGCCCGCTTGAGCACCGTCTCCATGAATTTCGCCTGGGCCCGGGAGTCGTCCAGTACCAGCACCTTGTAGGGCTCGTTGGAATTGCCGTTGCAGTAGGTTTCGATTTTCTCGATCAGCTGGCCCGGGTCTACGGCCGGGTAAAAGAATTCCTCTCCGCCGCAGCGTGAAGCCCGCAACCGGGTTTCAATGGTGCCGTCGTCTTCGCTGACGAAGATAATCGGGATGGGGGTCTCGTGCCGGGCCTGTAACTGCTCTACGGTGCTGATACCCGCCAGGGCGGATCCGCCGAAGTTCACATCCATCAGGATGGTTTCCGGCTTGCTCTGGTTGCAGGCCTCGACCAGCTCCCGGGCAGTGCCGAAGGCAGCGGCCCGGAACCCGAAAAATTCCAGCTGGCGGATCAGCCGGTTGGCGGTTTCACTGTTGTCCAGGGCAATGTAGACCGGGGTGCGCCGGTATTGCTGCGGTGCCTGGCCCGTGGCCTGGTCGGAGCGGCGCTGGGTGCTCTGGCACAGGCTGCCGGTGGCTTCCTGTAATTGCGCAGCCAGGTTGTCATCCAGGGCTGAGCCCGGCGCCCAGCTTGCCAGCAGTTGCAGGATGCGCTTGCCGGCAACGGCGTGGTCATTCATCTCGAAGCGCAGGGCGTAGCGCACCAGTTTGTCGGTGTCTGCGGCAAACAGCTCGCGGAGGCTTTCGGCCTGGCCCGGGTTCTCGCTGATCTTCTGCCAGGTATCCAGTACCACCCGAGCCTGGGTGGTTACACGGCGGGCGAAGTGTTGCCTGAGTTTTTCTTTCTGGCTCTCGTCGTTCATGGGGCTCCGGCCTGTGTCCTTTTTATGAAGATGCACCCGATCCGCAGGGGTAACTTTCTAACCTTAGTCGGTTTTCAGAGTCTATAGTGTTTAATGTTGTCGGCGTAGATTGCACACTGTAAATGTTTGTCAACTCTGCGGCACCGGTCACGGGCCGCTGATCACGGGAATCGTTCAGGCCAGCATGGCCGGGGCCGGGATATCATGGCAAGGAAGCACACAAACACGTTCGCAGCCCAGCAGGGTGAAATCTCCCTGAGCAGCCTGCTGACCCTGTTCACCAGCGGTTTGTTGGTGATCATTCTTGCCGCAGCGTTTATCACCAGTTTCGGGCACTTCCGGGACTACGTGGCGGACCAGCTCACAGACCACGCCCTTGACGGAGCGACCGCTACCGGGCTTTCCCTCTCCAACGCGATTGACGGCTCAGACCCTGTGGCCTCGGCGTCCCTGGTGGATGCGGTTTTTGACAGCGGCCGTTACCTGTCGGTGGAATACATCGGCCATGACGGCCAGGAGATTGCGGGCCGGCGTATGGCGCTGAAGGGTGCGGCCGCCCCCGGCTGGTTTATTCGCCTGGCGGAGCTGCCGTTGCCGCAAGCGGAGGCGGAAGTGGTACGGGGCTGGTCGCGCCTGGGCAAGGTCAGGGTGGTCAGTCATCCGGGCCGCGCCTACGACGACCTGTGGCGCATATCCCTGGGCTTGCTGGTTAGCGTGCTGGTGATCGGCGGTGCGGGCCTGGTGGCCCTGTTTCTGTTGGTGCGCCGGTTACTGCGGCCGCTGTCGGCGCTGGAGCAGCAGGCCCGGGCCTGGGGCCGGCGGGATTTCCGGAACCGGGTGCGCACCCGCTCCACCCGTGAGCTGAACCGCGTAACCGAAGCCATGAACCAGATGGCGGACGACCTGGAGCGTTTGTTTGTCGGTCAGGGCCGGCTTATCCAGCATTTGCGCAAAGTGAACAGTGAAGACCCGGTAACCGGGCTGGCCAGCCGCAGTTCCTTTGATCAGCGCCTGAAAGCGGAAATCATGTCGGAAGAAAAGTCGGCTCCCGGTGTGTTGGCCATGATCCGCCTGGCGGGCTTTGCCGATTACAACATGGCCTATGGCCGTGAAGAGGGCGACCAGTTGCTGCGCCAGGTGGCCGGAAGCCTGGCCGGATTTACTGCCCGCCACCCGCAATCCTTTGCCGGCCGGCGCACCGGCGCGGAGTTTGTGGTGTTTCTGCCAGGAGCGCCGGCAGCCGACGCCCGGAACTGGCTTGAGCGGTTAATCCAGGAGCTGGACGGTATCTATTGCGACCTGGCCTCGCCCATGGACACGGCCGTACACGGAGGGCTGGCGGTGGCTTTGCCCGGGGCCGGGGTTCGTGACCTGCTGGCGGCGGCGGATGAAGGCTTGCGGGCGGCCCAGGAGAAATGCGAGTCCGGTTGCTGCCTGGAGCAGGCCGGGGCGGACAGCCATCTCACCATGGAATCCTGGCGCGACCTGCTGGCCGGCGCCATTGAATCCGGGAGCCTGTCATTGTCGCTGCAGCCAATGGTGACCTGTGAAGACGGTGCCCTGGCCCATTACCAGGCGTTTTCGCGCATTCCCGCGCCGGAGGGCGACATCAAGGCCGGGGTGTTTCTGCCCGTGGCCGAACGCCTGGGCCTGATTGCCGGCATTGACCGGTTGTTGCTGGCCCGGGTGCTGGCGATGCTGGAACAGACGCCGGACCAAACCCTGGCCATATCGCTGGGGGTCTCCTCCGTTGGTGATGACCGCTTCTGTGAAGACCTGCTGGAAGCGCTGGCCCGGGCCGGGAACCGGGTGGCCAGGCTGTGGGTAGGCATTCCCGAACTGGCCCTGAACCATCATCGCAAAAAGGCTGGCTGGCTGGTTCGGGCGCTGGTGAAAATTGGTGTTCCGGTGATGGTGGATCGTTTCGGCGTCGGCGGGGTGCCGTTCAGCTATCTGAGAAATCTGCCTTTCCGGGGCATTCGTATCGACAACAGTTTTATCCACGACCTGGACAGCCACAGCGAGAACCGGTTCTGGGTGGAGTCGGTGATCGGCATTGCGCACAGCCGCGGCGTGCGGGTGTTCGCCACCGGAGTGGAAACCGAAGCGGAATACTCGGTAGTCTGTAAGCTGGGTATTGATGGCGCCATGGGATACCATCTGGGCAGGCCCTTCGGGGCAGACGAATAAGCAACGGGAGAACGGGAGACTTATGTCGGGCAAGATCAGACAGTACTTCAGGGACAAAAAGGAAGACGTACAGGATTACACCGGAGGCAGTGGTGTAATCGGTAAATTTGTACTGGCGGTGCTGGTGGTATACCTGCTGGTTACGATTGTGCTCGGCATGTACTGGAGCAGCGAGCCGGATACCTTCTCTGTGCGTGACCATACCCGAACCCTGGCCAACACCATGGAGCGGGAGCCGGTAACCGGGTTTGCCACCACCGCCACCATGATCCGGATTGCCGAAACCCTGCTGGACAAGCCGGGCGGATACATCTCCAACGATATCTTCCCTCCGGGCTTGTGGCTGGACAATATGCCGAACTGGGAGTACGGCGCGCTGGTGCAGCTGCGGGACCTGTCCCGGGCCATGCGTAAAGACATCAGCCGTTCCCAGAGCCAGTCGGCGGAAGACCCGGACCTGACCATTGCCGAGCCCCAGTTGCACTTCGACAGCGAAAGCTGGGCGATTCCTTCCACCGAGGCTGAGTACCGTCGCGGTATCAATGCCCTCAAGCGCTACCTGAACCGGTTGTCGGACCCCGCCCAGGCCGATGCCCAGTTCTTTGCCCGCGCGGACAACCTGGGTAACTGGCTGGCAGACCTGGAAACCCGTCTGGGCAGCCTGTCCCGCACCCTGAGCGAGAGTGTGGGCAAGGCCTCGGTGTCCGATGCGGTTGCCAACCTTGATCCGGACGATCCGCTGTCTGAAGACATCGGCGGCGAGGATGTGAAAACCGACTGGACCAGGATTGACGATGTGTTCTACGAAGCCCGCGGCAGTGCCTGGGCCCTGCTGCACATCTTCCGGGCCATTGAAGTGGACTTCCGCAAGGTGATTGTGGACAAGAACGCCATGGCCAGTGTGAAGCAGATCATTATCGAGCTGGAAGGTACCCAGGAATCCATGTGGAGCCCGGTGATCCTTAATGGCAGTGGCTTCGGCCTGCTGGCTAACCACTCCCTGACCATGGCCGCTTACCTGTCGCGGGCCAATGCGGCAATCAGTGACATGCGGGATCTGTTGTCACGGGGATAACAACGGATATGCGTTACCCGGGAGGGTAGCGCAGACACAAAAAAACCGGGGAGCTGTTAGGGCTGCCCGGTTTTTTTGTGCCTGATGCGTGATCAGCCTTTGTAGGCGTTCACGGCATCAACAATGGCTTGCTTGGCAGCGGCGGCGTTGTCCCAGCCCTGCACCTTTACCCACTTGCCCGGCTCGAGAGTCTTGTAGTTCTCGAAGAAGTGACGGATCTGGTCGCGCAGCAGCTCGGGCAGGTCGTCGATTTCTTTAACGTCGTGGTAAGTGGTGGTCAGCTTGTCGTGGGGAACCGCAACCAGCTTGGCGTCGCCACCGGCTTCGTCTTCCATGTTCAGTACACCCACCGGACGGCAGCGAATAACGGAACCTGCCTGGATCGGGTACGGGGTTACTACCAGCACGTCCAGCGGGTCGCCGTCGTCAGCCAGGGTGTGCGGGATGAAACCGTAGTTGGCCGGGTAGAACATGGGGGTAGCCATGAAACGGTCAACCAGCAGGGCGCCCATGTCTTTGTCCAGTTCGTACTTGACCGGGGAGCTGTTAGCCGGGATTTCGATGGCTACGTAGATGTCTTCCGGCGGGTTCTTGCCAGCGGGGATGTTGTCGAATTGCATGTGCGATCCTTCCTGCTACGTTAGTGTTCGTTTAACTGCGGTGGAAAATTGGGCGCAATTATACGGAAGTCTCCTGCCATTCGAAACTAAACCTTGGTCACAGCCGGATCTGTTTGGCAATCAGCTCCTTCATGATTTCCGTGGTGCCGCCGCCGATCGACAGGATTTTGGCATCCCGGTACAGGCGCTCCACCACCGATTCCCGCATGAAGCCCATGCCGCCGAACAGCTGCACCGCCTCGCGGGTGACTTTTTCGCACACGTCCACAGAGAAATTCTTGGCCATGGCTACCTGCTTGATCGGGTTTTTACCGGCCTGCATCAGCGCCGCGCAGCGGTAGGTGTATTCCCGGGCGATGTCGATCTGCGTCGCCATGTCCACCAGCTTGTGGCGGGTGACCTGGAAGCCGGCGATGTTGCGGCCGAAGGCCTGACGTTGTTTGGTGTAATCCAGGGCCGCCTCGTAGGCCAGTTGGGCGGTCATGTAGGCCATGACGGACAGGCTCAGGCGTTCGGCCAGGAAATTGCTCATAATGGCGATAAAACCGGCGTTTTCGGCGCCGATCAGGCGGTCGGCCGGCACCCGGCAGTCTTCGAAGAAGAGTTCGGCGGTGTCGCTGGCCCACCAGCCCATTTTCCGGAGTTTCTTGGCGGTGGAGAACCCCGGGGTGTCGCGGTCGATCAGCAGCAGGCTGATGCCGGCGTGGCCTTCGCCGCCGGTGCGCACAGCCACGGTGTAGTGGTCGGCACGGGTGCCGCTGGTGATGAAGGTTTTGCTGCCGTTGACGAAGTAATGGTCGCCGTCTTTTACAGCTCGGGTTTTCAGGTTGGCGACGTCAGAGCCGCCGCCGGGTTCGGTGACCGCCAGGGCGGCAATTTTTTCGCCCCGGAGCACCGGCGGTACGATCTGATCGCGTATCTCTTCCCTCGCCCACTTGGCCACCGGTGGCAGGCCGATATCCAGGGAACCGATGCTGGCGACAAAACCGCCGGAGGTGGAGCGCATCAGCTCTTCGGACACGGCTACTTTCATGAAGATATCGCCTTCACCAACGCCACCAAGCGCTTCCGGGAAGCCAATGCCCAGCAGCCCTGCGTCGCCTGCCTTCTGGTAGATTTCACGGGGGAATTCACCGGCCTCTTCCCAGTCGTCGATATGGGGCAGTACGTGGGTTTCGATAAATTTACGGGCGGTCAGACGAACCTGTTCGTGGGTTTCGTTGAAGTAGTCAGACACAATCGGGCTTCCTGCGTTCTTGTTGGCGTTGTCCGGAGTGTCTCTTAAATTTCTGCACCAAGCAAGCGCTTGGTTTGTGCGTATGGGCCAGAAAAAGCCGGCGCTGCTGGCCGGCTTGGTTGGTTGCTGCTTCTGGCTCAGGCACCGGGGCGGGCAATGCTCTTCACGCCTTCGCTGGTGCCCAGCAGCAGCAAGTCCGCCGGGCGCCGCGCGAACAGGCCGTTGGTAACCACGCCGACAATGTTGTTGAGCCGCTCTTCCACCTGGATCGGGCGGGAGATGTCCATGTTGTGGATGTCGATGATGATGTTGCCGTTGTCAGTGACAAAACCGTCCCGGTAAACCGGGTCGCCACCGAGTTTGACGATTTCCCGGCCCACATGGCTGCGAGCCATGGGAATGACTTCCACTGGCAGCGGGAATTCGCCCAGAATGCCCACCATCTTCGATTCGTCGGCAATACAGATAAACATCTTGGCGACGGCAGCCACAATCTTTTCTCGGGTCAGGGCGCCGCCGCCGCCCTTGATCAGTTCCAGGCGCTCGTTGGTTTCGTCGGCACCGTCGACATAGAACTCGATTTCGTTAACGGCGTTCAGGTCATACACCGGAATGCCGTGTTTTTTCAGGCGTTCGGCGGTGGCTTCGGAGCTCGCTACGGCGCCGTCGAAATCGTTTTTGTACTCGGCCAGGTAATCGATGAAAAAGTTGGCCGTACTGCCGGTGCCGACGCCTACGATGCTTTTCGGCTCCAGGTGCGGGGCAATGTGGTCTGTGGCAGCTTTGGCAACGGCTTGTTTCAGTTCGTCCTGGGTCATGGCGGAGCTCCGGGGGATTGTCGGGTTGAATTCGCTTCTCATTATACGCTCGCAGTGTCTGTGCTTATAGACGGCTGCCGTGCAAAGTTTCTAAACTGTAGGTTTTTCCCAGCCACTCACCAGCAACCGGAACCATCATGCCGCAACGCTACATCAAGAAGATTCTCGATGCGCGGGTTTACGACATCGCCATCGAAACACCGCTGACTGAAGCCCGCAGCCTGTCCAAGCGCTTTGGCAACAATATTATGCTCAAGCGTGAAGACCTTCAGCCGGTGTTCTCCTTCAAGATTCGTGGCGCATACAACCGGATTGCCCAGCTCTCGGAAGAGCAGAAAGCCAAGGGCGTGATCTGTGCCTCCGCCGGTAACCATGCCCAGGGCGTGGCGTTGTCGGCCAGGCAACTGGGAATCAAGGCCGTGATCGTGATGCCCCAGACCACGCCTGACATCAAAGTGAAGTCAGTGCGGGACCGGGGCGCCCGGGTAGTACTCAAAGGCGACGCCTTCGACGAAGCTGCCGCCCATGCCCAGGAGCTGATCAAAAAACACGGCTACACCTACATCCCGCCCTACGACGACCCGGACGTTATTGCCGGGCAGGGCACCGTAGCCATGGAAATGATGTGGCAATTTTCCCAGCCCATGCACGCGGTATTCATCCCCGTGGGCGGCGGCGGCCTGATCGCCGGCATGGCGGCGTACATCAAATACCTGCGCCCGGACATCAAAGTGATCGGCGTGGAACCGGAAGACTCCAACTGCCTGCAAGCCGCCATGGCGGCCGGTGAGCGGGTGATCCTGGACGAAGTAGGTATCTTTGCAGACGGTGTGGCGGTTAAACAGATCGGGGAAGAACCCTGGAATATCTGTAAAGACGCCGTCGATGAAGTCATCACGGTTTCGACAGACGAAATCTGCGCCGCCATCAAAGACGTATTCGAAGACACCCGCTCCATCGCAGAACCGGCAGGGGCACTGTCGGTGGCCGGAATGAAAAAATACATCGAGCGGGAGCAGCTTGAAGGCGAAAACCTGGCTGGCGTGCTCAGCGGCGCCAACATGAACTTTGACCGCTTGCGCTACATCTCCGAACGCACCGAAATCGGCGAAAAACGCGAAGCCATCCTGGCCGTCACCATCCCGGAAAAACCGGGCGCGTTCAAAACCTTCATCAACGCCCTGCACAAACGCAGCATCACTGAATTCAACTACCGCTTCGCCGATGCCAGCGAAGCCGTCATCTTCGTCGGCATCCAGATCCAGGCCGGCGGCCTGGGCCGCGAAGAACTGGTCCAGGAACTGCGCGAAACCGGCTACTCCGTCATCGACCTCACCGACAGCGACCTGGCCAAGCAACACATCCGCCACATGGTCGGCGGCCACGCCCCGTCGGTCAGCAACGAAGTGATCTACCAGTTCGAATTCCCCGAACGCCCGGGCGCTTTGCTGAAATTCCTCATGTCCCTCGGTACCCGCTGGAACATCTCCCTGTTCCACTACCGCAACCACGGCGCAGCCTACAGCCGCGTTTTGCTGGGTGCCCAGGTTAACGAAGCGGAAATTCCGGATTTCGAGAAAATGCTGGAGAAAGTGGGCTTCCGCTACGAAAACATGACCGATAACGAGGCCTACCGGTTGTTTCTGGGTGCGGGTAACGGAAATCAGAAGTAGACCCGGTCAGAAGCAGAAGCAGAAGCAGAAGCAGAAGTAGAAGCAGAAGCAGAAGTAGAGGCAGTTGTGGGGCACCTTTCCGGGAATTTCGAAGGCCATGGATGGCCGGAGAGAAGCGCACATGGATGTGCTCGTAGCGGTTCCCGGAAAGGTGCCCCACAACTGATTCGGCCGTCTTGCTCCGGTGCAGGTCGCCCGGTTTCGGCCGGCATACCCTTACGTAATCGTAATCCGTCAAAAATTGTAAAATCGAAGTTACGTGTTAGTCTTTCGTCTAATTCTCCAAGTCGAGAATAGCCACCTGATTTTCCAGCCAATTAGAACCAAGAAAAACGGGACCACGTGAAATGAGAGGCAAGCCAGACATCATCCGCACCATCGTACTGATCTTTGCGGTCGGCCTTGTCATTACCGGGTTTACGTCACTTCAGGCTTCAGAAGACAAACGCTCTGCCAGAGACGTTCCTGGGACCAGCTTCGTACAGCCAGCCAGTCAGGGCTTGAACCGGTAACGACGCTTATCCGTTACCACCCCGTGTAACGGCACATCCCACGGCTCGATGGGCAACTCCCTTACCTTCTGGAAATCATGGGCCAGGCCAATCAGCTTGGGCGCCATGCCCGGGCGAATACGGCTGAAGGCGAACGTACGGTCGTAAAAACCGCCGCCCATGCCCAGCCGGCCCCCGTTTTCATCAAAACCTACCAGCGGAAACAGCACAGCATCCAGTGCCCAGGCCGGCCTGCGCCTTGAGCGCGGGAACGGCGGTTCGGGAATGCCGAAGCGGTTAGCGCTAAGCCGGATGCCGTCGAAATAAGGGCTGAATACCAGCTTGCCCGGGTAGACCGGGTGCAGGATCGGCAGGTAAAAGTGAATCCCTTTGCGACGAGCCAGGTCAATGTACAGGTGCGGGTCGATCTCGCCGTCGTTGGCCAGGTAGATGCCGATGTGCCGGGCGCGGTGCAGGTCCGGATGTTTCAGAAGGTTCAGAGCCAGCTGTTCAGAGGCTTGCTGCTGTTGCTCAAAACTCAGGGACCGGCGCTTGCGGCGCAAATGCTTGCGAAGTTCGGTGCGGGACAGGGTGTCCAAAATAAAGCTTCCCGGGCTGCCGTTATCGGATGTAGCCCTTGAACCCAAAGTTCAAGGTCGGTGGCCGCTGTGACATATCAGGCTTTCCCCCGTGGGGGACATGCTCACAATGCCCTGAAGTAGCCACCTGGGTAGTGCGCATCGGCTCGAGGACGTACCCGACCAGCAAACAGCCCAGGAAGTTGAATCCATTATACGGGCAGAGCCGGGGCCGATTGCAACCCCATTCCGGAAAGTTTCCGGAATCAGTTGCCGGAACTGCCCCCGAGGGCTTCGTCCAGGCGGTTGTCCATGGCTTTCAGGAGGCTGCTGGTGGCGTCAGGCATGGTGTCACGCTCCAGCAGTTCGTGAGTAATATTCAGGGCAGCCATGACGGCAATGCGCTCGGTGCCGAACACTTTGCCGCTGGCCCGGATTTCCCGCATTTTGCTGTCCAGGTGCCGGGCTGCGCGCAGCAGGGCCTCCTGCTCTTCCAGCGGGCAGGCCACCAGGTATTCCTTGTCGAGAATCCGGACTTCAACGGTGGTTGACTGCTGTGACATCAGTGGTGCTCCAGCGCTCTCAGGCGGCCGATCATGGCTTCAATCTTGTTTTTGGCAAGATCGTTCTTGTGCATCAACTGGGCCCGTTCCCGGTTCCAGTCGTCCTGCAGCTCGCGCAGCAGGGCGTTATCCTTCTCGAGCTTCTTGCAGCGTTCAATCAGTGTGTCCAGCTTGTCCGCTAATGCCTGTACTTCGGACTGTTCCATGACGTGCCCAATATGAGTAATTTGGATGTCGGTAACTATAAGTGCCCGCACCATAACGGTCAATTTACCGCATTGTCATGGCGCCGGCGCCGTGAAGCCTGTCACTTTCAGTGGCAGGTCAGCTGCCGCCGGATCCGGCAAATCCCAGCTTGCGGCTCTTTTGCCAGCTGCGCAAGGCCGGGAGTAACGAAACCACGAATGCCGCCACCGGTACCGAGCCCAGCAGGAGCCATTCTGCCCGGTTCAGGCCACGAAGTCCGACCTGTATGCCGTACTGCTCCAGCAGCCAGGGGCCCAAGCCGGCAATGGCGCCGGCGCCCAGCAGCAGCGCCAGGGCACAGGCCGCCAGGGCCAGTACCACACACTCAAAGCTGTACAGCGAGGCAATCAGGATGGGCGGGGCACCGGTAGCCCGTAACACGGCCACTTCCTGCTGGCGCTGGGCCTGAATGGTCAGCAGCACCGCAATCAGGCCGGTCAGGCTGGTAATGACCACAAACGCGCTGATGCCCAGCAAGGCTTTCTCAAACTGGCCCATCATGCGCCACAGTTCGCTCAGGGCAACGCCCGGCAGAATGGCGGACAAGGGCTCCTCGCGATACTGGTTCAGCTCCCGTTGCAGCTGGAAGGTGAGTATCGGCTTGTCCAGCCCGATAAACGCTGCGGTAATGGCGTCTGGCTCGAAGGAGCGGGTCTTTGCCTTCTCTTCTGTCAGGGTTCGGCCGGGCAGGGCAATGCCGGATTCCCAGCCCACGTGGATGGCTTCCATGGCTTCCAGGCTGATGTAAACCGCCTGGTCTACCGGTGTGCCGGTAGGCGCCAGAATGCCGGACACTGTGAATGGCAGGTCCGTATGGTTGGCAAAACTGGTGCGTCCACCCCCGTGGGACAGCACAACGCTGTCGCCAGTCTGGTGGTTGAGCTGGCGGGCCACGCCGGCGCCCAGCACCACGTCGAACAGATCAGTGAACCAGTGGCCGGCTGCCAGTTCCAGGGGCTGGTCATTGCCATATCGGAAGCGCTCGATGAACTGTGCGTTAGTGCTTACTACCCGGTAGCCCCGGTAGCTGTCGCCCAGTGAGACCGGAACCACCCAGTCTATACGCTTGTCCTGTGCCAGTTTCTGGTAAGTGGACCAGCGGATGTTGTTGGTGGCATCGCCAATATGGAAGACCGAATACAGCAGCAGGTTCAGCTGGCCGCTGCGGGCGCCAACAATCAGGTCTGTTCCGCTGATGGTGCTGGTAAATGACTGCCGGACTTCAGTGCGCAGATACTGGATTCCGAGCAGTAGCGTGACGCTCAGGGTAAGGGTGAGGCAAACCAGTGCCAGTACCTTGCGCCGGTACCACAGGCTGGCGGTTGCCAGGGAGAGTGCCAGTCGAACCTTGCTCACGGCGTACCTCCCAGAGCCAGTTGATGGTGGAAGTGGCTGGCCAGGCTTCTGTCGTGGCTGACAAACACCACCGAGCATTGCCGTTCCCTGGCCAGCGTCAGCAGCAGATCCAGGAAGCGGTCGCGGTTGTCGGTGTCCAGGGCGGAGGTTGGCTCGTCGGCCAGAATGATTTCCGGGGCGCCGATCAGCGCCCGCGCGGCGGCCACTCGCTGCTGCTGGCCGATGGACAGATTGGTAACCCCGTGGTGCCAGTGGTTCTCGGGGATGCCAAGTTCCGTCAGCAGTTCGCTGGCAGCGGCATCCGGGTGCCGGTCTGCACGGGCCCGGCGCAGCGCCGATAACCGGCAGGGCAGGGTCACATTGGCCAGCGCACTCAGGTAAGGCACCAGGTTGAACTGCTGGAAGATGACGCCCATATGGTCAGCCCGGAAGCGATCCCGGGCGCCGGCCCTCATGGCACTGGTTTGCTGCCCCAGCAGGCTGACCGAACCGGTTTGCGGCGTCTGCATCCCGGCCAGCAGGCCCAGCAACGTGCTTTTGCCGGTGCCACTGGGCCCGTGCAGAAACAGGTGTTCGCCTGCGGCCAGGGACATGTCAGGAAAAACGAGCGGCTGTTCCCGGCCTGGCCAGCGAAACATCAGGTCTCGGGTCTCTATGGCCGGGCAGGCCGATCTGGCGGGTGCTGTACTGCTGTTCATATCGGTCTGGTCGGTTGCGTTGTATGATGTGGGCCGTGTTGTGAATCACCCCGATTGGAGATGCCGTCCATGCCAGTGTATCCGAAGTCCCGGGCATTGTTTGCCTGCCTTTTGCCGCTGATGTTGCTGCTGTCATTATCAGCCCGGGCCGAGCTCCGGGAAATCGACTGGCTGGAACTGATGCCGGCCGAAGACCTGGCATTGCTGGAAAGCATGCCTGAGGTGGAGCACGAAGGCGACGGCCCGGTTTTGTTGCCCGACGAAATCATGACCGGCCGGGTTGTGCCGGAAATGGGCGATGTCGAAGGCCGCATTCCGGGCTTTGTAGTACCCCTGAAAACCACCAGTGACATGCGCATCCTCGAGTTCTTCCTGGTGCCTTACTACGGCGCCTGTATCCACGTACCGCCACCACCGCCGAACCAGATTGTCCATGTGAAGTACAGCGAAGGCTTCACCCTGGAAGCCCTGTACGATCCGGTCTGGATCGAAGGCAAGCTGGTGATTGAGCGTACCGAAAACGACCTGGGTACTTCGTCTTATTCCATGGTGGCGGAGTCTGTAGAACGTTATACCGAGTAAGTTTACTGCCCCGGCCGGAAACGGTTATCGGACCGGGTCAGCCGGGTGCCACCCTGGCCCTGTGCGGAAACCCACTGCACATTCAGGTGCTCCAGGGCCGGGTAGGCGTCCAGTATGGGTGCGGTGAAGGCGGAAGCATCTGGCAAGGCGTCGCATCGCATGCTCTGGGTGATTTCCAGGTCGGAATGGTTTGCGTGGGCGTCCTGGTCATGCCCTTGGTCATCGTGAGCTTCGTGCCCTTCCCAGCCGGTATGCAGTTCCGAAGTGGTCACCCGGCAGTTGCCTCCTTCGGTGTTGATCAGGGCATTCGCGGCCACCCATTCGCGCAAACCGTCCAGTTTCTGCCGCTGTTCCTTTGTGCGGGGCTGGTGTTCAAAGCCCAGCAGGTTCCAGGCCGGCGACTCCAGCAACAGGTCAATCTGTTCACCGGCAAAGGCAACCTGGAGTTCGGCATGGCCATGCTGGTGAGCGGCCGGGTTGTCCTGTGCCATGGCAGGTGCCGTCATGGTTGCCAGGCCAAGGGCCAGGATCAGTCTGGGGGAAGCGAGCAGGGGCAGGCGCTTTCGCATCGGGGGGGGAATCTCCGGTGTTTTGATATGTTATAACATTTTTCTCCTTTGGCCCGGTAAAAGCAAGTGCCGATCTGGCCGGCCCGTGCCAGCACAGCGCCGTAATGCTAGGATAGACACCTCAAACAGACGGAGCGGCCGGGCAATGGCCCCGGCAGTCTCCCCCGAAACAGGAACCGGTTTTTTCATGTCTGAAAGCGATACTTCAGGTGCCGCCCGCGCTGCCGAATTCGAACGTTGGGCTAACGTCTTCACGGCTCACAAGGCCTTCAGCCACCCCTCCGAACTGCACGGTGTTCTCTGTGGTCGGCTGGCGGCCGGCACCCGTATTGAAGAACAGCAGTGGCTGGCCATGGTGTGCGAGCACATGGGGCTGGCGGACCAGGCCATGGAAGAATCAGATGACCTGGCGCCGTTTATGTACGGTGCCTACGAGAAAACCCTGGCGCAGCTGCAGTCCAGTGAGATGACCTTCCAGCCCCTGTTGCCGGATGACGACTATGCCATCGAGCAGCGCCTGGAAGCCCTGATCGCCTGGGTGCGAGGTTTCCTTGAGGGCATGGCCCTGGCGGCCGGTGCTTCGCTGGGGCAGGCTCCGGATGAAATCCGTGAACTGATTGAAGACATGGTTGCCATCAGCCAGCTGTCGGAAGACGAAGAGTCCGACGACGAAAGCGAGCAGCAACTGCTGGAAATCACCGAATACGTCCGCCTGGGTGCCCTGGCGGTGTTTACCGAATTCAATGAGCCGGAGAAGCCGGCTGGCGCAACGCCCACCCTGCACTGACCAGGAGACAGCATGGCCTCAATGATTCCGATGAAAGAATTTGCCGACCGCCGCCGAAAGTTGATGGACCGGATGGCTCCGGACAGCATCGCCATTCTGCCGGCAGCGCCGGAGCGTGTGCGTAACCGGGATGTTCTGCATCCGTTCCGCCAGGACAGCGACTTTCAGTACCTGACCGGGTTTGGCGAGCCGGAAGCGGTACTGGTATTGATTCCGGGCCGGGAACACGGCGAGACCGTGCTGTTTTGCAAGGAGCGCAATCCGGAGAAAGAACTCTGGGACGGTTTCCTGGTGGGGCCCGAGGGGGCCATCGAGCGCTATGGCCTGGACGATGCCTTTCCGATCGGCGATATCGACGACATCCTGCCTGGCATGATTGAAGGCCGCAGCCGGGTGTATTACCCGCTTGGCAAAGACCCGGTCTTCGATAACCGGGTGATGGACTGGGTGAAGGTCATCCGGAGTAAAGTGCGGGCCGGAGCCCATCCGCCGGGTGAGCTGGTGGCCCTTGAACACCTGCTGCACGACATGCGTCTGTACAAGAGCGCGGCCGAAGTGAAAGTGATGGCCAGGGCCGGGAAAATCAGCGCCGAGGCCCATTGCCGGGCCATGAAGCGGGCCCGCAGGGGTGGCTATGAGTACAACCTGGAAGCGGAGCTGATCCACACCTTCATGGAACACGGCGCCCGCTCCACGGCCTACCCTTCCATCGTGGGTGGTGGCGCCAACGGCTGCATCCTGCACTACATTGAGAACAGCGCGCCGCTGAAAGAGGGCGACCTGGTGCTGATCGATGCCGGCTGCGAGCTGGACTGCTATGCCTCCGACATTACCCGCACCTTCCCGGTCAGCGGCAAGTTCAGCCCGGAACAGAAAGCCCTGTATGACGTGGTTCTGGATGCCCAGTACGCCGCCATTGATGCGGTCCGCCCCGGTAACCACTGGAACCACCCCCACGAGGCGGCCCTGAAGGTGCTGACCCAGGGGTTGATAGATCTGGGTCTGCTGTCCGGCAGCCTGGACGATGCCATTGCCAGTGAGGCCTACAAGCCGTTTTTCATGCACCGCACCGGCCACTGGCTGGGGCTGGATGTGCACGATGTGGGCGACTACAAGGTAGGTGATGCCTGGCGCCAGCTGGAACCGGGTATGGCGTTGACCGTAGAACCCGGCCTGTACATCGCGCCGGATAATGAGAACGTAGAGGAAAAATGGCGCGGTATCGGCATCCGGATTGAAGACGATGTGGTGGTAACCAAAGACGGCTGCCGCGTGCTGACCGACGCGGTCCCGAAAACCGTGGCCGATATTGAAGCCCTGATGGCGGACTGAGCCTGTGACCGAACCCCGGATGGATACCGACCTGATTATTGCCGGTGGCGGCCTTGCCGGCGCCACCCTGGCGCTGGCCCTGGCCCGCGTGGTGCCGGAATTGCGGGTGACCGTGGTGGAAAGTTTTCCGCTCTCGCCCGATGCCCTGCCGGACGACTACCAGCCCAGCTACGACGCCCGTTCCACGGCGCTGGCCTGGGGCTCCCGGCTGATCTTCGAAGAGCTGGGTTTGTGGGCAGCGTTGTCGGAACACGCCACGCCCATCCGGAATATTCATGTGTCTGACCGGGGCCGGTTCGGCGCCACCCGTCTGGATGCTGCCGACCATGGCCAGCCGGCTCTGGGTTATGTGGCGGACAACCGCTGGATGGGGCTTTGCCTCATGCGGGCGCTGCTGGAAACCCCGGTAAGCTGGCAGGCGCCGGCAGAAGTGGTTGGCATGACGCCGATCCCCGGTGGCGTTAAGGTCAGCATCCGTAAAGAGGGTGAAGAACAAGCCCTGACCGGCCAGTGCCTGGTGGTGGCCGATGGCGGCCGTTCCGGACTGCGGGAACAGTTGGGCTTTGTGACCCGAACCGAGGACTACGGCCAGAATGCATTGATTGCCAACGTGTCGACCAGCGAGTCGCACGGGTACACCGCGTTCGAGCGTTTTACCGATTCCGGCCCCATGGCTTTGTTGCCCCATGGTTCGCCGGTGCGGGCCGAGAACCAGTCTGCGCTGGTGTGGACGCTGACTGACAGCGCGCTGGAGCACATACTGTCGGTGTCTGACGATGAAAAATGCCGGCGACTCCAGGAACGGTTCGGCTGGCGTCTCGGGCGCTTTACCCGCATCGGGCAGTGCAATCATTACCCGTTGAAGCTGGTAACTGTAGACGAAGCCGTGCGCCCCGGCGTGGCCCTGGTGGGCAACGCCGCCCATGCCCTGCATCCGGTGGCCGGGCAAGGCTTTAACCTGGCCCTGCGTGGGCTGACGACGCTGGTGGAACAGTTCCGCAAGGCGGTGGATGCCGGTGTGTCGATCGGTGACCTGTCTGTGCTGGGTGAATACCAGCGCCTGCATCGCCAGGACTGGCAGCAGACAGTGCAGTTCTCTGATTCCCTGATCCGTGTTTTCGGGCAATCCCTGCCACCGCTGGCTGCCGCCCGGGATGCCGGCCTGGTCGGGCTGGACCTGGTGCCCGGAGCCAAGCGCTGGTTTGCCCGCAAGGCCATGGGTACCGGTGGCCGCAAGCCGGTGATTTCAGCCGCTGAGTCTTTGCAGGAGTCCGAACACCATGACCGCTGATGCCCCAACACAGCAATTCGATATCCTGGTCGTCGGTGGCGGCATGATCGGCTCCGCACTGGCCCTGGGCTTGTCCCGCCAAGGCTGGCAGGTGGGTCTGATTGAAGGTGCGCCGGCCGCAAGCCTGATGGCGCCGGCCGAACCCGCCAGCTCGGTTGACGACTTCGAGCCCCGGGTCAGCGCGATTTCACTGGCCAGCCAGCGCTTGCTGGAAGAACTGGGAGCCTGGCCGAAGGTACAGGCCAGCCGCCACTGTGGTTATCGGGAAATGACAGTGTGGGACGGTGACGGCACTGGCCGGATTCATTTCGATGCGGCTGAATTGCACGCCCGCAGCCTTGGCACCATCGTCGAGAACCGGAACATCGTTCGCGCCCTGTTCGAAAGCCTTTCAGACAGCTCGGTACAATTGCTGGATGGCGTGCGGGTGAAAGCCTGGAGCCGGGAGCAGGGTGTGGAGCTGGAAGACGGTCGGTGCCTGGCTGCCAGGCTGGTGGTGGGCGCAGATGGCGCGCTTTCGCGCTTGCGCCAGTGGAGCGGCCTGGCAACCCGGGAATGGGATTACGACCAGCAGGCCATCGTGTGTACCGTCCGCACCAGCCAGAACCATCGCTACACGGCGTGGCAGCGGTTTTCTCCAACCGGGCCACTGGCCTTCCTGCCGTTACTGAATGAAGCCGGGGATGAACACTTCTGCTCCATTGTCTGGTCCCAGGACACCTTGGAAGCCCGCCGCCTGATGGCGCAGGAGACCGAGAGTTTCCGGAAGGAGCTGGAAGCCGCCATCGAGCGGGAGCTGGGTGAGGTGCTGGCGGTTTCCCGGCGCTTTGCCTTTCCCCTGCGCCAGCGCCACGCCAAGGATTACATCGCCGATGGCCTGGCCCTGGTGGGCGATGCCGCCCATACCATCCACCCGCTGGCCGGGCAGGGTGCAAATCTGGGCTATGGCGACGTGCGGGCGTTGCTGGAGGAGCTTGAGCGTGCCAGGGAACTTGGCCTGGCTCCGGATGATGCCTCGGTGCTGGCCCGTTATCAGCGCCGTCGCAAAGGTGAGAACCTGACCATGATGGCGGCGATGGAAGGCTTCAAGCAGCTGTTCGCCCGGGATGAATTACCCGTGCGCTGGCTTCGGAACACCGGCATGCGCTGGCTGAACCAGCTGGCGCCGCTGAAAAACCGCATTGCCGCGGAGGCGATGGGCATTGATGCCTGACGTGTCCGGTTCTGGGTACCCGGAACTGTTTTCCCGCTCCGGGTTTTCGTAAACTTTGGTCTTTCCCTTCTTGTCGAATTAACAAAGGAACTGTTTATGGCCGGCTCCAGCCTGCTCGTTTTAATCGATGACATTGCGACCGTCCTGGACGATGTCGCGGTCATGACCAAGGCCGCCACCAAGAAGACCGCAGGTGTGCTCGGGGACGACCTTGCCCTGAACGCCCAGCAGGTAACCGGCGTAAAGCCGGCCCGGGAAATCCCGGTTGTGTGGGCGGTGGCCAAGGGCTCTTTTATCAACAAGGCAATCCTGGTGCCTGCGGCACTGGCCATCAGTTTCTTCCTGCCCCGGCTGATCACCCCGTTACTGATGCTGGGCGGCGCTTTTCTGTGCTATGAAGGCTTTGAAAAGCTGGTGCATAAATTCCTGCACAAGGAAGAAGAACAGAAGCACCGGGAAGAACTCCGGGAAGCGCTGAAGAAGCCGGAAGTGGACCTGAAAACGGTCGAGAAAGACAAGATCAAAGGCGCTGTTCGCACCGACTTTATCCTCTCCGCAGAAATCATCGCCATCACGCTTGGCACCGTGGCGGGCAAGGGTTTCGGAATGCAGTTTGCGGTGCTGACGGTGGTGGCGCTGATGGTCACCGTAGGAGTTTATGGCCTGGTGGCGGGTATTGTGAAACTGGACGATGCCGGTCTCTACCTGAGCCAGAAAGCGAGCGCCATGGCGCAGAAAGTGGGGCACGGCATACTCTGGCTGGCGCCCTGGATGATGAAAACCCTGTCGGTACTGGGCACCATTGCCATGTTCCTGGTGGGTGGCGGTATTCTGACCCACGGCATTCCGGCGGTGTACGACGCCATTCACCATGTGGCCGGCATGGTCTCATCGGTGCCGGAGGTGCTGGTCACCACGCTGGGGGATGGCCTGTTCGGATTGCTGGCAGGGGCTGTTCTGGTACTGGTTATTACACCGCTTTCGAAGCTCTGGCAGCGCAAGGCGGCGTGAATCCGCATTCATCTGTATGCCCAGCTACCCAGGGCAGGGCATGCAGAACAACCTGAATGTCTAAAAATGTCTAAGTTACGACGTTTTAGACATTCGCCATGATTTGCCTTTTGGCTCAATCACCCCCTCGTGTTTCAAGGCCTGCAGCAGGTTTTTAACCTTGTGCTGTTTCTGAGTGGCGGTCAAAATATCTGGAAGTTTGTCTAGAAGAAGCTTGTTAATGTCTACCCGCTTGGCCGTACCAAATTTGTCCAGATACTCTAGAATGAGTTGCTTGTAGTGCTGGTCGTCAAAGGCTTTGTTGCGAATGTACTGAGCTCTCTCACCACTGTGCTCGGCCAGTTGCGCTGAAATGTGAAAATTGGGCTTGCGCCCTTCTATCAGTCCAAGTGATTTGAGATGCCTTGCCTGCTCATCGGTAAGCGGTTTCCGCTTCTGTACACGGTCTAATAGCATGATCTCTTCAAGGGTCAGGTTCGGATACTCGGCCAGCTTTCTGGCATATGCCATATCCACCACCCGGCCGGTAATAGTCACCTGAACCCGGTTATCTTTCAGCTCATATTCGGGCTGAGATTGCGAATTTTGTGAAAGACCTCGTCGACGCTCATTAGAAGCGGACAACCAAAGTGCTGGTAGTCGCGCTCAAGGCCGTCCCGGTCCTTAAGAATCCAGGTTACGGTTGCCGACGCTGGGTTGAGGAAATGAGAGGCTTCAGGTTTGCCCAATAGAAGAATGGCAGTTCGAGTAATCTGACCATTGATTGTCAGCTTCGCTTTGTTCAAAAAGGTTGCTGGATCCCACCGCCTGGCTTCATCCGCGAGCCGAGGATTCTTTTGGACGAAGTTTCTTTGTGCAATAGCAATGGCTGTCGAATCAAGGTCATCGATCGAAGCCGATGGCAGCGTAACCGCACTCCAGTCAGTTGCGCGATTCTGGGCCCTTATCCGTTCAATCTCTTCCAAATTCAGCGGCCCAAGCGATTCGCCATCCCTACCGTAGTAATGGCCATCCCAGGCAATGGGCAGTCCCTGAGGCGCGGGAGGGATTTCCAACAACAATACTCGCCCATCCGGATGTTTGATCTCGTGGATATCGATGAATGTCAGGCGGTTAGTGGTTTTGTCAGCGATCTCTTTTTTTAGGGACTGCAGGTCTTTGGAGTTGGTTCGAAATCGGGAGCCAACCACTGACTTGTCATCTTTCACTCCGAAGACGAGCCAGGCTCGATTAAGGTTTTTTAGGTTGGCTTCATTGCATAACGCAGAAAAATATTTGCCAAGCTTATCGAAGGGAAATGTGTTCTTCGCTTCTTTGAATTCTGCAATCTCGCTTTCACTGTGCAAACTTAAAAGATTGTCGAGATTTTTGGGCATTGGTTATCCTTAACTCTAAGGGCACACTGCTTTATACCAACGAGAAGAAGTGCGTTACAAGCAGGCGTCAAACAACCGGCTGACCAGCACCGGTACAGCGGTTTCTACCCGCAGGATACGGGGGCCGAGGTGCACGCCCTGGCAGCCGGCTTCCTCCAGCTTGCCCACTTCGTAATCGGTAAAACCACCCTCCGGGCCGATGCACAGGGCGGCGGGTTCGTTCAGGTGGTTGGGGCAGGGCGCTGCCATGCCGGGGTGGGCGACCAGTGCCCGTTTTCCTTCCAGCAATGCCGGTAATTCGTCTTCCACGAAGGGTTTGAACAGTTTGCGGATATGCACCTGTGGCATCACCGTGTCCTTTGACTGTTCCAGGCCCAGTGTGAGGTTTTCCCTCAGGTTGTCGTCTGACAACCAGGGCGTTTGCCAGAAGCTCTTTTCCACCTTGTAGCTGTTGATCAGCCAGATATCTTTCACGCCCAGAGAGGCGCAGGTTTGCAGTACCCGGCGGAACATCTTGGGGCGTGGCATGGCAAGGATCAGGGTCAGCGGCAGGGCGGCCGGTGGCGGGGTGTCCAGCGTTAGCTGTAGTTCCGCCTCGGAGTCGCTCAGCTTGAGGACTTCACCGTACCCCATCAGGCCGTTGACCCGGCCCACCGGAATGCGGTCGCCGGCACTGGCCTTGAGTACGGTTTTCAGGTGTTGCAGCCGGCGGCCCTGAAGCCGGGCACGGTCTGGGCTGACGAAGTCTTCGTCCAGCAGCAGGGCCAGGTTCATCAGGCTTCCGGTTCGTCTTCGGCAGCCTGTTCACGCTCGCGGTAGGCCAGGCGGCCAAAGATGATGCCAAATTCGAACAGAATCCACATCGGCACCGCCAGCAGAGTCTGGGAGATGATGTCTGGCGGGGTCAGCAGCATGCCGATAATAAAGCAGCCGACGACCACGTACGGACGCTTGGCGGCGAGATCCTGCGGCGTGGTGGCGCCGGTGAGGATCAATAGTACGGTAGCAATGGGAATCTCGAACGCCACGCCAAAGGCGAAGAACATCTTCAGCACGAAGTTCAGGTAGCTGGTGATGTCCGGCAGTTCCACGATGCCTTCCGGGCCGATGGCGGTAAAGAAACCGAACACCAGCGGAAACACCACGAAGTAGGCGAAGGCGGCACCGGCGTAGAACAGGATGACCGAGGTGAACAGCAGTGGGAACGCCAGCCGTTTTTCGTGGGCGTAGAGGCCCGGCGCCACAAAACTCCAGAGCTGGTACAGGATGACCGGGATGGCGGCAAACACCGCCAGCACCAGGGCCAGTTTCAGGGGCGCAAAGAACGGCGAGGTGATGTCGGTGGCGATCATCATCTGGCCCACCGGCAACAACTCCCTCAGGGGCTGGGACAACAGCAGGTAGAGATCGTTGGCAAACGGGTAGATAACGGCGAAGCAGATAATCACTGCCAGCACCATTTTCAGTAATCGGTTACGCAGCTCGAGCAAATGCTCGATCAGGGGCATCTCCTGTTGTTCAGAAGACGCTTGATTGCCGTCTGGCTTGGCATTCATGAACGATGATCCGGTGAACTCTCAGTCGATGGGCCGGGCTCGGCGTCGGCGCTGGATGTGGTGTTTCCCTGATCCGCCGGGGCTGTTGCCGAATCCGGGCTGCTTTCCTCCGGCTTGTTAACCCGGCGGGTAGCGGGAGCCGGGCGGGTTTTCCTGGAGCCGTCGTCCAGGATCATGTGCTCGTACTTCCTGGCCTCATCTAGGGCGCCTTTGACCGTCTTCTGCACATCATCCAGGCCGACATCGCCGGCCTTTTTCAGTTCCTTGCGCAACTCTTCGGCTTTAAGCTCGCGGTCCAGCTCAGAGGTGAACTGGCCAACCATGCGCCGGGCGCCGCCAATCCAGCGGCCAGCCGCCCGTGCAGCGCCGGGCAGCCGTTCAGGGCCCAGCACCAGCAGGGCAATAATGCCGCAGATCAGCAGCTCAATGAAGCCGATATCGAACATTCAGTGGTTGCTCAGCTCTGCTTTTCCCTGGGCTTTTCTTCGGCCTGGGCCTGTTCGGCTTGCTGGCCCTCCAGGTTATCCTGGTCAACCTGCTTCTTTTCTTCTTCGTCGCTCATGGACTTCTTGAAGCCACGAATAGCACCGCCGAGATCGGAGCCGATATTGCGCAGTTTCTTGGTTCCGAACAACAGGATAACGATGCCGAGTACGATAAGAAGTTGCCAGATACTGATACCCATGAGGGTTCCTCGTTCAATTGTTTCTGTTACGTGACATTGTACGCCAACGATTACCTCAGGCGGAAATCCCCGTTAGGGGTACTCCCTCAGGATTGCCGTGACGCTTTTTCTTCCAGGCCGGAGAGGTCGAACCGGTTGGCCAGCTCATCCAGGATATCCTGCGGGCCCAGGCCCAGGCTCGACAGCATGACCATGCTGTGGAACCACAGGTCTGCCGTCTCGTATACCACATCCCGGGTTTGTCCGGAATGTTCGGCATCCTTGGCGGCCAGCAGGGTTTCCGTGCACTCCTCGCCAACCTTCTCCAGAATCTTGTTCAGGCCCTTGGCATGCAGGCTGGCCACATAGGAGGTGTTCGGGTCTGCCTCTTTTCGGGCTTCCAGTACATGCGCCAGGCGCTCCAGTACATCGCTCACGGTGTCTGCTCCTCAGTTGCTGCCGTAGATGGCGTTCGGGTCTTTCAGTACCGGTTCGGCACTTACCCACTGGCCATCTTTCAGGGTCCGGTAAAAACAGCTGCGCCGGCCAGTATGGCAGGCAATGCCACTTTTTTGTTCCACTTTCAGCAGGATTACATCGGCATCACAGTCCAGGCGGATATCCCTGAGCACCTGCTGGTGCCCGGAGCTCTCGCCTTTGCGCCAGAGTTTGCCGCGGGAACGGGACCAGTACACCGCCTGGCCTTCTTGCACGGTCAACGCCAGGGACTCCCGGTTCATCCAGGCCATCATCAGGATGTCGCCGCTGTCGGCGTCCTGGGCGATGGCCGGTACCAGGCCGTCGTCTGTCCATTTGATGTCGTCCAGCCAGTCAGGCTGTACGACGTTATCGGGGGAATCTTGCATTTGTGTGAATCCTGAAAATCTTTGTGTTCACCGGCTGCCCCGGAGCATGACGCCTGCGGCTGCGGCAAGCAATGCCCAGCTCCACACCGGCATGTCGGTCACCAGTTGCTGTGCCTGCGGATGGCTGCTGCCCACGGCAATCACGGCCAGTACGGCGGCGATAAAGCCCCGGCGCCAGCGCCGTTCACTGCGCAGCTGCTGCTGTTTCATCAGCTCCAGTGTCGCCCGGTTCTGCTCTTCGGTCGGGCCACTGCCGCGCAGCTGTAACAGGGCATCGTGCACCAGTTGCGGCATCTCCGGAGACTGCTCCAGCCAGGACGGCAGGTGCGTTTGCAGCGACTTGACCAGGCCGGCCGGGCCGATACGCTTGCGCATCCAGTCCTCAAGGAACGGCTGGGCGGTACTCCACAGGTCGAGCTCCGGATACAGCTGGCGGCCCAGACCTTCCACGTTCAGCAGGGTTTTCTGCAGCAGCACCAGCTGCGGCTGCACTTCCATATTGAAGCGGCGGGCGGTCTGGAACAGGCGCAACAGGAAGTGGCCGAAGGAGATGTCTTTCAGCGGCCGCTCGAAAATAGGCTCGCACACGGTACGGATGGCGGCTTCGAATTCGTTCACCCGGGTATCCGGCGGTACCCAGCCGGACTGGATGTGCAACTGCGCCACCTGGCGGTAATCCCGGCGGAAGAACGCCAGCAGGTTGCGGGCCAGGTAGCTTTGATCGTCCGGGGCCAGGGTGCCGACAATGCCGAAATCGATAGCGATGTATTTCGGGTCCGCCGGGTTGGAAATGTCTACAAATATGTTGCCCGGGTGCATGTCGGCGTGGAAGAAGCTGTCCCTGAACACCTGGGTGAAAAAGATCTCGACGCCTTTCTCAGCCAGTACCTTCATGTTCACGCCGGCGTTTCTCAGGGTATCCACATCGGCAATGGGAATGCCGTGGATGCGCTCCATCACCAGTACGGACTTGCTGGTGTAATCCCAGTCGATGAAAGGGATGTAAATCAGCTTGGAGTTTTCGAAGTTGCGGCGCAGCTGGCTGGCGTTGGCGGCTTCGCGCTGCAGGTCCAGTTCGTCGTGGATGGTGGCATCGTAGTCGGCCACCACATCTACCGGATGCAGGCGCTTGCCTTCAGACCAGTATTTCTCCAGCAGGCCGGCCATCAGGTACATCAGGCCCAGATCCTGGCGAATCACTTTGTCGATGCCGGGGCGCAGCACTTTAACGACAACCTTCTGGCCACTGCGCAAGGTGGCGGCGTGCACCTGGGCTACCGAGGCCGAGGCCATGGGGTCCGGGCTGAACTCGGCAAACAGTTCCGACACCGGGGCACCCAGGGATTTCTCGATAATGCCCCGGGCCTGGTCGCTGGGGAAGGGCGGCACCCGGTCTTGCAGCTGTTTCAGGGATTCGGCCATGTCATCGGGCAACAGGTCCCGGCGGGTGGAGAGAATCTGGCCGAACTTGACGAATACCGGCCCCAGCTCTTCCAGCGCCAGGCGCAGGCGGTCGCCGCGGCTCAGCTTCGGTTGCGGAAACAGGTGCCAGGGCGCCAGCAGGAAAAAGACCTTCAGGGGCGTGGGCAGTTCCGACAGGGGCAGAAACGTGTCCAGCCGGTAGCGGCAGAATACCCAGGCAATTCGGAACAGGCGTTGCAGGCGGGTCACAGGGTCTCCGTATCGTTAATGCTACCGGGTGCTGCCAGCTGGTTCAGGCGAGCTTCCAGCCGCTCGGTGCGCAGGTTCAGCTCGTCGATGTCCTGAAAGGTGGCTTCCAGTTCGCGCCGGCCGGGCACGGTGCGGCTTTCTTCGTGGATGTATTCCTCCACGTTGGCGTTCATGGTGCTGACCGCCTGCCGGCTCCATTTCGCGGCATTCCTGATACGCTGGCCCAGAAAGTGCGCGGGCACATCGCCGATGTGCCGGGCCATGGCGGCTTCCCAGTCGGGCTGCAGCTGGTTCAGGGCCCGCTGGAACTGGTGGGCCAGGGCGGTGTCGCCCTGTACTTGCAGGCGCTCGTCGGCAAAGACCCGGTCATCACCCAGCGCCAGGGCCGCGAAGGCAACCGGCCGGCCGCTGATCTCCAGTGCGGGGTCGTCTGCCGGCTGGCTGCGTACCTGTACCCTGTCGGCCACGGGTTCCAGTGTCCAGCTCATGGCCACCGGCGCGGTCAGGCTGAACTGAACCGGCCCTGCCAGTGCCTGCATCAGGGCCTTGTGGCCGGCAGGATCCAGCTCCAGGGCCCGGTTCAGCGCAGCTTCGATAATGGCGCTGATAGCAGACAGCAGGGTAGGGCCGGGAAACATCAGGGCTTGATTCCCACGTGCAGGGCCACGATGCCGCCGGTCATGTTGTAGTACTTGCAGTTCACCAGGCCGGCGTTTTCCATCATGCCTTTCAGGGTTTCCTGGTCCGGGTGCATGCGGATGGACTCGGCCAGGTACTTGTAGCTTTCGCTGTCACCGGCGATCAGCTGGCCCATCAGGGGCAGGGCGGTGAAGGAGTAGGTGTCGTAGGCCTTGCTCAGCAGCGGGTTGGTGGGCTTGGAGAATTCCAGCACCATCAGTTTGCCGCCGGGCTTCAGTACCCGGGCCATGTCGCGCAGGGCCTGGTCTTTGTCGGTGACGTTACGCAGGCCGAAGGCAATGGAAACGGCCTGGAAGCTGTTGTCCGGGAACGGCAGGTGTTCGGCATCGGCCTGGACGTATTCAATGTTGCCGGCGTAGCCCCGGTCGGTCAGGCGGCTGCGGCCTACCTGCAGCATGGAAGCGTTGATATCGGCCAGTACTACTTTGCCGGAGGGGCCCACCAGGTCTGAGAACTTCATGGTCAGATCGCCGGTGCCACCGGCAATGTCGAGTACCTGGTGGCCGGGGCGAACACCGCTGAGCTCGATGGTGAAGCGTTTCCACAGGCGGTGGATGCCCATCGACATCAGGTCATTCATGAGGTCGTATTTGCCGGCCACGCTATGGAAAACCTGGGCTACCTGGCTGGCTTTCTGGCTCTTCGGTACATCGCGGAACCCGAAATGGGTGACGTCGTCCTGGCCGTTGCCGGGAGTGCCCGGTGCTTGCTGCTCGCTCATGGGTGTTCGTCCTGTCAGAATCTAAGGTTGGTATTCTAACCTTTGAGGGGTTGGCTACAAGTTTATTGCCGGCTTACACTGTAAAACCGTTTCCAAATCACCGAGAAAACTGATTCATGTCTGTTATCGATATCCATCGCGCCCATTCCCTGGACAAGGCCCACGCCCGAGAGGCGGCCGAAACCCTGGCCAAGGACTTGTCCCGGCAGTTCGACGTTAACTATCAGTGGGAAGGCGACCTGCTTAAATTCAAGCGCAGCGGCGTGAAAGGCCAGCTGGACATTGCCGAGACCGACCTGCATATCCGCCTTGAACTGGGCATGATGCTGCGACCGTTCAAATCCCGCATCGAGCAGGAAATTCATTCCCAGCTGGACCAGATCATCCAGGCCTGACCGCTACAGGTCACCCGGCAGCGTAAACGGCTCCGGGTGGCCTTTCAGTATGTTCTCCATTACCTGCCTTTCCCGGCTGATCAGCCGCTCGATCAACAGATCTACCTTGTCCATTTTCCGGAAAGCGCTGTAACCCCGGTGCAAAAAGCTGTGCAAATCGCCCAGTTCCGCCATTTCCGCCGGTCCCCGGGTCATCGACAGCAGCCAGCCCAGTGTGCGGTTGCGTACATAGCGGTCGAGCTGCTGGCCGGTATCGGAAACCAGTTCCAGTTGCCGGTGCCGTGCCGGAAGTTGCCCGCTGGCCCGGTAGCCTTCGCACCAGGCTGCGGCGGTGATCGAGCCGGTATCCAGGCCTTGCCTGTCAAACCATTCGGCCAGTTCCAGGTCCAGGCTCTGGGTCAGCAGGTTCAATTCGACCAGGCCGGCAAAGGTGGCCAGCAGGTGGTCGGGCAGCCACTTCACCATTTTCGGGAACACACGGTCGATGTTGTCATCGCGGCGGGTCATGCCGGCCGGGGCGTAGAGGTCGGTCAGCAGGAATTCCAGGCCGGTGTGATAGCCGGGGTGGCGGTACAGGTCCTGGTGGGTGGTTTTAAGGCGCTCGGCCTGCCAGTCGGCAATCCGGCGGGTGTCGTCCAGCAGCGGGCTGGCAGCTTTCAGTTGCCGGAAGTCGTGGTACTCAAGCAGCAGGCGCTTGAGCCTGTGGGCGTTTTCTGACTGCACTTCCGTTGCGACCAGGCGCTCACGATACATGCCGGGACTCCATCACACTGAACCTGAAACCGCGCAGTTTAACGGAGCCCCGCAGCTGGTGCACCCGGAATCGGGGCCAGGAATTCAGCCCTGTGCGGCGGCAGGCAGGGTTTCAAAGCCCGGTACCCATTCCTTGCTGTCCAGGGTGATGAAGTGGCTGGGTGCCCCGGTTTCAACAATCCGCATGGTGGTTGGGCTGGTGCGGGCGCTGGCCAGCATGGCGGTGCGGTCCAGAATGCGGTCGGTGCCGGGAATCAGGAAGGTGCCATGGCGTACGTGCTGGTACACGGAGCTGTCTGTTCGGGCCATCCACTCCATGATGTTCTCGATGTTGCGAACAATGGTGAGGTGATCCTTGGTGGCGTAGAACAGTTTGCCCAGAAGCTGGCGCTTGCGCGGGTTCATCTTGCCGAAGAAGGTCTGGCCATAGGCTGACTGCGGGGCACTGTTGATCAGGCGGATCAGCCAGGGCCACATACCGTGGCTGACCGGTTCCAGAAGCGTGGTGACCAGGGCGTGCAGTTTGCCCTGGGGCAGTACCGGGGCTTCCAGCACGACTTCCGCGTCTTCATAAAGTTCCGGCCACTGGCGGATGGCTTCCAGAATAACCGCGCCACCCCGGGAATGGCCGTGCACCCGGATGTTGCGGGTGGTGGGCAGGTTCTGCAAGGCCTGGTTCAGGATGCAGGCATCGTATTCGATGGTGCCTTCAAGGTGTTTGATGGGTACTTCCCAGTCCGGGGTTTCGGGCGTTACGCCATTCACCGGTATGTGGTAGTTGCTGCAAGTGAGCAGGATCAGTTCGGTTGTGGGGGCGTCGTAGGCCTGGGTGAAGTAGCAGTGGTTTTCCAGAAAGCCGTGTACGCCGATCACGGTCTGTTCTGCCGCGCCGCTGTGGTTCCGCACAGACACAGCGCCCTTGCCAACCCGGAATACCCGGCCGGAAAACATTTCCGAATAGGCGTTTTCGATGGGTTTGATCAGCTTGCGAACATGACTGGCTTTCATTGTTCATCTCCCCCCGGCACAGCTTCAGGCTTTTTTTGGAATTGGATAGCCGGTTTAGCTTTTGTACCCCGATCGGCGTGCGGGTGTAGTGGCACCAGTGCCCGGATTTTTGGTGATTCGGGGCCAATCAGGCTTTGCGTCGTTCAGTTTATAACCATTGCATCAAGCCATATAGCGAGTATAGAAGCGAACAGTTAATCGCGTGTAACTTTTTGTAAGCCTGTGCGCGGTATCCACACGATGGAGCCGGATGAACGACTCTGGCACAATGCCGGATTGGCTTTTCACCAGTTTACTGACCGGGGACCTTCAGGTTTGAACCAAGAGCACTCGCATCTCATGCTGCCTTCGGATTCGGCCTGGCTGGCTTTGGAACGGCCGGACAACCCTATGACCATCACCATCATGCTCCGGGTGGACGGGCTGACCGCCGGCCGTTTCCGGGAGTTTCTTGAGGTTTACTGGTCGGCCTGGGAACGCTTTGGTTGCCGCCCGGTGTGGAAAGCCCCGGCCTGGTACTGGCAGCCAGACGCTACCTTTAATGTGGCGCACCACCTGGATGTGGCGCTGGACCGGTTTGACCAGCACCAGCTGCAGGACTGGGTGTCTGCCCGGTTGAACGAACCCCTGCCGCTTTATCGCCCGGCCTGGAAATTCTGGCTGGCCCCTAACGCCGAAGGCGGCGCTGCCCTACTGCTGCGATTGCACCATTGCTATGCCGATGGTTTGTCGCTTTTGAGTATTTTCGACCAGTTGTGCCCGGCCTCGCCCCGGCAATACCCGGCGGTATACGGCGCCCCGGAGCAGCCCCGGGTAGGGCGGTGGCTGGAAACCGCCCAGCAATGGCTGGGCTCACAGCTTGCCCGTTACGGTGCCACCACACAGACGGATTCAGAAAAGCGGGAGACCGGCCTGGAGCAAGCCCTTGCGGCCCGCACCGTACAGAACGGGGCGCGACTGGTGCATGAGCTGAGCGAATTCCTGGCCGAGGAAGAAGATTCCCCCTCTGATCTCAAGCGGCCGCTGGCCGGCCAGCGCAATTGCCGGTGGTCGACTCCGGTGCCGCTGGAGCGCTTTCGCGCCATTGCCCGCCAAACCCGCACCACCATCAACGATGTGCTGCTGGCCTGCGTGGCTGCCGCGGTACGCCCGCGGCTGGGCATGACACCGGAACAGCTGGACGATGCGGTGATGCACGCCGCCGTGCCGGTAGACATTCGCACCCGCTTGCCCGAAGGCATCAAGCCCGAAGCCGGCGAGCCCGGCAACTGTTTCGGGACCGTGTTTGTGCCACTGCCGGTGGATGGCGAGAGCGCCCTGGAGCGGTTGTTCCGTATCAAACATGAAACCCGAAAACTCAAGAAGAGCTGGCAACCGGGCCTGGCCTGGGGCCTGACTGCCTGCGCCTCCCTGCTGCCGGACATCGGCCGCAAACCCCTGGCCGATCTATTCTTTCGCAAGGCCTCGGCCGTGGTTTCCAACGTACCGGGCACTCCGGAAACCCGTTACCTGGCCGGTTGCCCCATTACCGAGCAGATGTTCTGGGTGCCCCAGGCCGGGGATATCGGCCTGGGTGTGAGCATTGTCAGCTATGCCGGGCAGGTGCAGTTTGGCGTTGTGGCGGATGAGGCCATTCTGGCCAACCCCCATGAGTTTCTTGATGACTGCCTGTCTGAACTGGACCAGTTACCGGGTGGTCTTTCCACGTAGTCGTACTCCCAAAGTTTCATTTCAGATGCCTCCCAAATGAGCAGAAAATCTGCTCCCTGGAAGCATTCCCCCCTGTTGTTGCATCACCGACCATGGAAATCAGGCGATAGACCGCGCCTGGAGAGTCCGGATAACCCGGATCTCCGATCCCAGATTTCAAAAAACAACCGGGGGAACTATGAAAAACAATAACGTCAGAAAGTCAGGGTTAGCCATTGCCATGGCAGCCGCCATGGGTGCCAGCACAGGAGCCAGTGCCGCTGTTGAGCTGTATAACCAGGACGGCACCAGCTTTTCCGTGGATGGTTACTTCAATGCGTTCTACGTAAACCGTGACGACAAGCAGAACGACGTTCGCGATTCCCGAATCAAGATGGGCTTCCTGCCCAACACCATCGGCTTCAATTTCAGCAAGGACATGGGTGATCTGACCCTGGGCGGACGTTCCTCGTTCTGGACCACCATCAATGACAGCCTGGATACACCCACCGACACCGCCATCGACGTGCGTCAATTCTACGCCACGGTGGACGGTGATTTTGGTCAGGTGCTGATCGGCAAGGACTTCGGCTTGTATGCACGCTCCAACATCTTCCTGGACGAAATTCTGATGGGCTTCGGCTCCCCGGGCCTTGCCGGTGGCGTTTCCTTCGGCAATATCCGCGCGGGCTACCCATACCCGACAGCCTCCGCCCAGATTACCTATCGCTCGCCGGATATGAGTGGGCTCAAGGTGGCAGCCGGTGTTCTGGATCCCGCCGATACGGTAACCGGCACCAACGATGAAAATTCCGCGCCGCGTTTCGAATCCGAGGTCACCTACAACGCCAACCTGAACGATGTGGCTCTCACCGGCTGGGTGAACGGCCGCTACCAGTCTGCCGAAAATGGCAGCACGACCGTCGACAGCTCCGGCCTTGGGTACGGTATAAAGGCATCGGTTGCAGGGCTGACCCTGGCCGCTTCCGGTTTCACCTCCAAGGGTGACAACCCGGTTCTGATCGGCAACGGCGCGGTGACTGAAGACGATGCCGACGGCTTCCTGGTTCAGGGCTCCTACGCCTTCGGTGCCAATCGCGTTGTGCTTTCCTACGGCGAGACGGATGCTGAAATCCTTAATCTGGAAACCGAAAGCACAACGCTCGGCTTCTTCCACGATATTAACAGCAACTTCAAGCTGGTTGCCGAGTACAACATGTACGAAGACAACAACCGCACCACCGGTGCAACCACCACTGAGGCGGATACCATCGCCCTTGGCGCCATCGTGATGTTCTAAGCACTAGCCGGCGTTGCGGGTGGCAGGAAGACCCTCGCAGCGCCGGTTTGTCTAAGACTGAAGTGCCGGTTTGCTCTTGCCAAAACCTGGCTGCGTCACCGGACATTGATTCAAGGGGAGGATAATCAATGGCTTACGGAAGATTTGGCGCGCCGACAAAGTGCACTGAAGTCGCATTGGCTGGTGGTTCAGGAGGCGTAGAATCAGTATCAGATTCCCGCATTCCGAGCAGGCTACCGATGAAGCCAGTCAGTCAGTTACCTGCAGTGCGAGTCGCCAGTTCCAGCGTCCGCAAGCCCGAGCTGGCCGCCGCAGAGCTTGCCAGGCAGCTTGTGCACGACAACCTGGGTTGCGTGCTGTTCTTCTGTTCTGTTGAGTACGACCTGCAGAAACTGGGCCCGGCTCTGCAAAAAGCCTTCTCTGGTGTGCGTGTCTACGGTTGCACCTCGGCCGGTGAGATTACCGAGCAGGGATACGACCGGGGCTGCATCAGCGCCATCGGGTTTGATGCCCGCTACTTCGCTATCGATTGTGCTTTGATTCGGCAGCTGGACCGATTCACCTTGCAGGACGCCCAGGGTGTCATTGACCAGATGCTGGCCACCTGCCGGGATGCCAACCTGGCGCCGGTCAAGGGTAATACTTTCGCGATTACCTTACTGGACGGGCTTTCCAGCCGGGAAGAGCTGGTGCTGGTGACCCTCAATGCGGCTTTAGGCACCATCCCTCAGTTTGGTGGTTCTGCGGGGGACGACGAACGCCTGGCCGATACCCACGTTTATTACGATGGGGAATTTCACTGCGGGGCGGCCACCGTCATGCTGGTCAATACCCCGCTGGATTTCCGGGTGTTCTCGACCCACCACATGGAACCGCTGGATGAAAAACTGGTGGTTACCCGGGCCTGCCCGCAAAGCAGAACCGTCTATGAGTTGAATGCAGAGCCTGCGGCCGACGTTTATGCGCGGGCGGTGGGCGTATCGCTGGATGAACTGGACCGCAAGGTGTTTGCCCTGCGGCCCCTGGGCGTTCGAGTGGGAGGGAACTATTTCGTTCGCTCTATCCAGAGAGTCAATCCTGATCGCAGTCTCACGTTCTATTGCGCAGTGGAGACTGGCATTGTGATGACCGCCATGGCGCCGGGTTCGCTCCTGGACAGTGTACGAACCCAGATTGAAGCCTCCGAGCGGGTGGTCGGTACACCGCTGGTGACACTGGGGTGCGACTGCTTTTTACGCCGGCTCGAAGCCGAGCTGACCGGCCAAAGTGACGCCGTTTCCGAATTCCTCAAAGCACACCGTGTGGTGGGGTTCAACACCTATGGGGAGCAATTCAACGGCATGCACATTAATCAGACCTTTACGGGGGTGGTCATTGGCCAGCCTGAGTTCAGTACCTGATCTCCCCGAATCTTCCGGCGAGTCCGCCAAGGACCAACGCATTGCAGAGCTGGAGGCTGAAAACCGGCGCCTGAGTGACATCCGGGACGCGCTGATTGTTCGGGTGGAGTCTGGCTCTGCCCACAAGCCGGAGCCCTACGCGGCGTTCGAACACTCGGTGATACTGGCTGAGCAGGTCCGTGAGCGCACGGAAGCCCTGAACCTGACCATGGAAGAACTCAAGGCCAGTAACAAAGCCCTGATGCGTGCCCGGGAAGAGGCGGAGACCTCGCGCCAGCGCCTGAACGATGCCATTGAGAGCATTGCCGATGGTTTCGTGCTGTTTGACCGCGACCACTGCCTCATCCAGACCAATAGCCGGTTCCGGAGCTACTGGCGCCACGCGGGGGTGCCGGTACCCCAAGCAGGCACGCCCATTGAAGCGGTGAAAGCCCTGGCCCTGAGTTCCGGCCTGGTGGTTGAAGAGCACAGTCACGAAGACGCCGAAGGAACAGTGTTCCTACTCTCTAACGGCCGCTGGGTACAAATGACCGAGCGTACCACCCGTGAGGGTGGTCAGGTGGTGCTCTACTCCGATATTACCGACGTCAAGAACAGTGAAATGGCCCGTCGCATCAAGGCGCTGGAAGAAAGCGAGCGCTGGATCCGGGTCGTCACCGACCATGTGCCGGCGTTGATTGCCTATGTAGGGGCAGACCTCACCGTCCAGTTCTGCAACAAGGTTTATCAGGCGTGGTATGGCCGTAATGGTGTGTCGCCACTGGGCAAGCGTCTGGAGCAAGTGCATTCCGATGAGTTCTACCAGCGTCTGCTGCCCCAGATACTGGAAGTACTGGACGGGCACAGTGTGAACTTTGAGTTCGAGGAAACCGGCGAGCACGGTGAACAGCGGTACATGTTGCGTTCCTATGTGCCCAACAGGGATGAAACCGGCGAGGTGACCGGCTTTTTTGTTCTGATCCGAGACATCACTGAAAGGCGCAAGACCGCGATTGCGCTGGAGCAGGCCTACGACGATCTGGAGCACCGGGTGCGAGAGCGCACCGCCGCCTTGACAGGCCTGAACCAGCAACTCCGGCAGGAAATTTCGGAACGTTCTGCAGTGGAAGCCCGTCTCCGGGAAGCGAAGCAGGAGGCTGAACAGGCCAACCTGTCCAAAACCAAATTCCTGGCTGCTGTCAGTCACGATCTGCTGCAGCCGCTTAATGCCGCACGCTTGTTCACCAGTGCATTACTTGAGCAGAGCTTCGGGCCCAAGGCCGAGAGCCTTGTGCGTTCGGTCAGTACTTCGTTGGATGATGTAGAGAATCTGCTGGGCACACTGGTGGATATTTCCAAGCTGGATGCCGGAGTGATCACTCCGGACGTGACCGCCTTTGATCTCCGGGATCTGCTCAATAACATCGCCCGGGAGTTCCGGCAGATGGCCCTGGCTGAAGGGCAGCGGCTGGATTTCGTGCCCTGCTCTGCAGTGGTTCAGTCGGATTCACAGTTGCTGGCGCGGATACTGCGAAACTTCCTGACCAATGCCATTCGTTATACCGGCCAGGGCCGGATTCTGCTTGGTTGCCGTCGCGAGCATGACCACGTGTTGCTGCAGGTCTGGGACACCGGGCCAGGTATTCCGGCAGACAAGCTCACCGAAATCTTTCAGGAGGTTAAACGGATTCGCCCCAAGGGTGCCCAGGCAGACAAAGGGCTGGGCCTGGGCCTGGCTATCGTTGACAAGATTGCCCGGATGTTGGGCCATGAGGTCTCGGTATCATCTGTTGAGGGAAAAGGCTCCGTATTCAGCGTCCGGGTGCCCCTCGGAGAACTTCAGCCAGCCCAACCGGCACCCCGAGGGCCTCACCTGCCGATGCTCGATAGTGGTTTGAAAGGCGCCCGGGTGTGGGTGATAGATAATGATCTGGCTATCTGCCAGGGGATGAAGACCTTGCTGGAAGGCTGGGGTTGCCGGGTCACCACAGCCGTTTCTGCCGAGGGCCTGGCAGGGCAGGTAGATGTGGCAAGGGCTCCGGTAGATCTGATACTGGCGGATTATCACCTGGATAATGATGAAAATGGCGTCGACGCGGTGGCAGTGATCAATGCTCAGCGCTCACAGCCAGCGCCGGTCCTGATGATCACCGCCAACTACACCAATGAACTGAAACAGCATATCCGGGAGCTTGGTTACCTGTTGATGAACAAACCGGTCAAACCGCTTAAGCTCAGGAGTGTACTCAATCACGTAATGCGTTGCTGAGTGCTGATGCCGGCTGCGTTCAGCGTTTGAGATATTGACTGAAGTCCACATCCCCAGCCGATAGGATAGCCTGTACCCGGTTGTGAACACCGAGCTTTCTCAGGATCGCGGAGACGTGGGCCTTGACCGTGGTTTCTGCGATGTTGAGGTTGTAGGCAATTTGCTTGTTGGATTCACCCTTGGTCATACGTTCCAGCACCAACAACTGGCGCCTGGTGAGAGAGTTCAGTAGTTCCGGCGAAATCAGGTTCTCATCGCTTCGAGTACGCCGGTGGGAGCTTTCTTTACTGGTGCGGATAATGTCTGATGGCAGGTAAACATTGCCGTTCAGTATCTGCTGGATGGCCTCAGTCATCTGGGCCCGGGGTGAGGACTTGGTGATAAACCCTACCGCGCCATAGGTGATCGCCTGCAGCACTATCTGTTTGTCTTCCTCGGCAGAGACAATCACTACGGGAATGGTGGGTGCTTCGTTACGCAGGGTAATCAGGCCGTTGAGCCCGTGCATGCCGGGCATATTCAGGTCCAGCAGGATCAGGTCCAGGTCGTCATTCTCGCGGGTGATTTCCAGAGCGCTGTCCAGGTCATCGGTTTCGATGATTTCACTGCCTTCGAAACCGGAGGCGATAACGCTGCTGATGGCTTCCCGGAACAGCGGGTGGTCGTCGGCAATCAGAATCTTGTACGCCGCCTCCATGGATGTTTCTGCCTGTTTATTGTCGTCTTCGGTAGTGGTGTCGGATTCATCATAGCGTTTTTCCGACGAGAGTGCGACATCAAGCTCGGTTAACATGGCGGCCTCCTGTGCAGAAGGTGTCTGCATGGGTGCGATCGCCTTCTGTTTATTATTGTGATGATCTCATTACACGCCATATTGGCCTTGGGTTGAATGCGACCATCGCACCAAAAAACAGGCACCAAAGTACTATTCTTGCCGGGCTGCGGGCTTCGTATCGTGTAGTAATGAGCCTACAACCAACAATAACGACCGTCTCCGCATTCTCTCTTGCTGATCCATGGATCAAACAGGCAATGGCCGCACTGCTATGTTTTCTTTTGAGTCTTGCAGGCAGTGTCCATGCCCGGGAAGGAGCGCCTGACCTGCCCGTGCTGTCTGTCAGCGTGTTGCAGTTTGGCACCGCCCACTGGGAGCTCGACCATCTCCTGCATCGGGAGCTGGACCGGGAATATGGCTATCGGCTGGAGTTGAAACCGGTTGCCAACCTGCCGGCCTCCAGGCTGGCGGTCACCAGCGGTTCGGTGCACGGCGCTGTGGCCGATCTGCTGTGGGCACAGTTACGATTCGAGGCCGGCACGCCCTACCTGTACGTGCCGTTCTCCTCCCAGATTGGCGATATCGTCGTCGCTGACAACTCTCCGATTCGCTCGGTGGCGGATCTGGCCGGCAAGCGCATTGGTATTGCGGGCGGGCCGGATAGTAAGGGCTGGATACTGCTCAAGAAGGTGGCTCAGCGCCAGGGAATCAATCTGGAGGAATCCGCCGAACTTCAGTTCGCAGCCCCGCCTCTGTTGAGCCAGGCGCTAAAGCGCGGGCAGGTGGATGTTATCGTTACCTACTGGCATTTTGCGGCCCGCCTGAGGGGCGAGGGCGGCTGGCGATCGGCGTTTGGTATGGCTGACCTGCTCACTGAGCTGGACCTGGATCGCAACCTGCCGGTGCTTGGTTATGTCTTTCCAGAGCTCTGGGCGCGAGACAATGACCCGCTGATGGATCGGTTTGCAGCTTCCCTGCAACAGGCCAAAGCCGAGCTGGCGGAGAGTACATCCTACTGGCAGCGCTTGCGTCCTCTCATGGGAGATCCGGACGACAGTGTTTTCGCAGCACTGCGAGAGGGCTTTGTCGCCGGGACGCCTGCGCCGCAAACGGACCAGAGAATCGCTGACCTACAGCGTTTGATGACCCTCACCGGCGCCGACCCGGACAACCTTATGTCGGCCCATCTGTTTTACCAGAGGCAGCCGTGAAAGGCCAAGCCGGCCGGCCGCCGCTGTGGAGCTACTGGGTAGTCCTGCCGTCGTTTGTCCTGCTCTGGGGGCTCATTGCCTGGCTGCTTCAGTCGCCCCTCTTGCCGACGCCTCTGAACGTGCTCGACACCCTGATTAGTGAATCGGCCACCGGCGAGCTCTGGCATCATCTGGGCGCGACCCTCGGGCGTGTGGTGGTCGCCTTTATTCTGGCCATGATCATCGGTACAGCCATCGGCATCGTCATGGGCCGTTCGCCAACCACCAATGCCCTTTTCGATCCCTTGCTGGTGCTTTTGCTGAACCTGCCGGCCCTGGTCACCATCATCCTCATGTATGTCTGGTTCGGCCTGGTGGAAGTGGCTGCGGTGATGGCAGTTGTGATCAACAAAGTGCCCAACGTGGCGGTTACTGTCCGGGAAGGTGCCCGTAGCCTGGACTATAGGCTCGAGGAAATGGCCACCGTTTACGAGTTCACCCGATGGCAACGATTGCGGGAAGTCTGGGTACCCCAGCTGTTTCCCTATCTCATGGCGGCTACAAGAGGCGGCCTGGCCCTGATCTGGAAAATTGTCCTTGTGGTAGAGCTGCTCGGCCGTTCCAGCGGCGTTGGCTTCCAATTACATATGGCGTTTCAGGTTTTCGACGTGGCCGCCATTCTTGCCTACAGCCTGGCCTTTATCGTTGTGGTTCAACTCATTGAGCTGGCCATTCTCCAGCCCCTCGAACGCCGCGCCAGCCGTTGGCGTCAGCCGGAGGTGGCACATGCTTGAGCTGAGAATAGAGGGTCGCAGTTTTGGCTTGCCGGTGCTTGGGGAGGTGTTCTCTACCATCAACCGCGGTGACCGCATTTGCCTCCTTGGTCCTTCAGGCATTGGCAAAACGACCTTGCTAAACGCCATCGCCGGACTCGATCAGTCGTTGCAAGGTCCTGCTGTTGTTGGAAGAGAAAAGCTGCGGATCGGCTATCTGTTTCAGGAACATCGGTTGCTACCTTGGCGGACCTTGATGGCCAACCTAAAACTTGTGGGTGCCAGCGAGGCAGAAGCTCAGAAACTTCTGACTGACGTTGGACTGCAGGACTATGCCAGTTATTTGCCCGACCAGCTGTCACTTGGCATGGCCCGACGAGCAGCCCTCGCACGCTGCCTGGCAGTAAAACCGGATCTGCTGCTGCTTGATGAGCCCTTTGCCTCTCTGGATCCGGTGATGGCCAGCGACCTGAAACTATTGATCGCCAGCATTCTGGACGACCATCCAGATATGGCCATGATCTGTGTGACGCACGATGGCCAGGATGTGGAAATTTTGGCGAACCGGCTTTGGTATCTAGACGGCAAGCCGGCTCGGTTGCGATGGGATAATCATGTTGGTGTGTCGGGGTTGATTGGGGGGGTGCTCCGGCGGCTTCGTGGCGAATCAGAGGGTGCGTCGTAGTGAAACCTTTTAAACCCCCGGAGGCATTTATGAAACTCCAATACGCTAGAAAATTGACAGTCATGGCCGTGAGTTTTTGGCTGTTGCCTTCGTTTGCCCTGTATGCAGACGAATCGGAACAGCAAATGGGCGTGGCTCGCGAGATGGTTCAAGTGCTTGAGGCCTATGCTGTTTATAAGATGGGCCAGTATGATCTGGCTTTCGAGCGCTACCAGACGCTTGCAGAATCGGGAAGCCACCAGGGAATCTACAATCTGGCGAATATGTACGCGAATGGTTTGGGTGTGGAGCAAAGTGATGCCAAGGCATTCGAGTGGTATTTGAAAGGTGCAAAAGCCGGCGACAGACTATGTATGCATGCAGTGGCACAAGCTTATGCTCAGGGCATAGGCACCGAAGCAGACCCGATCTTGGCCGATTTTTGGCGAGCAAAGGCAGCATTGGAATCTGATGAGTAACGCTGATCTCCCGGGTTATGAGTTTGCCAGTATCCTGGTGCGCTGAGGTTTAAACCCGGCCGTCGCGAGCAGGGATAAGACGACAGTCACCGTTGCTGTAATGCCATAGGCCACCGGATTCCATTCCAGATACAGTGAGAATCGTATCGCTTCAACGGCGTGGGTAAACGGATTGAACTGGCAGATCCAGTACAGCCAGGGACTGGCTTCGTTCATGCGCCAGAGCGGATAGAGCGCCGAGGACATGAAGAACATCGGGAAGATTACGAAGTTCATCACCCCTGCAAAGTTCTCCAACTGTTTGATCCATGTGGCGATCAATAGCCCCAACGCGCCCAGCATCAGGCTGGTAAGAATCAACGCTGGCAATACGGCCAGGTAGCCCCAGAGCGGTGGCTCTACATCCATCAGCAGTGCCAGCAGCAGGAACACATACACCTGGCCGATGGACACCACACCCATGGCCAGCAGTTTGGTCACCAGCAGGAAGGGCCGGGGCAGGGGACTCATCAGCAACACACGCATACTGCCCAATTCCCGGTCGTAGACCATGGACAAGGCGCCCTGCATGCTGTTGAACAGGATGATCATGCCGCACAGCCCGGGGGCAATGTAGGTCTCGTAGGTGATGTAGGTCTGATAGGGCGGGATGATGGAAATGCCCAGTACCGCCCGGAACCCGGCAGCGAATACCACCAGCCAGAGCAGTGGCCGGACCAGGGCGCTGGCGAAGCGGGTGCGCTGCTGCCAGAACCGCAACCATTCTCGTGTCTGGATGCCTACGAAACAATGCCAGTAGTGAGCTGCTTTCATATCAGCCGGCTCCGGTCAGGGAATGGAAGGTTTCGGCCAGGTCCCGGGTGCCGGCGGCTTCGCAGATGGCCTGGCCTTTACCGTCAGCCAGCAACTGGCCCTGGTGCAGGATCAGGACCCGGTCTTCCGCACGGACTTCCTCAATCAGGTGGGTAGCCCAGAGCACGGTCAGGTCGTCTTCCTTGCATAGGGTTCTTACGTGTTCGTTGAGCGCTTTTCGGCTGGCCACGTCAAGGCCCACCGTGGGTTCGTCGAGCAACAACAGCGAGGGTTCATGCAGCAAGGCGCGGGCAATTTCCACCCGCCGTCGGTGGCCGCCGTTGAGCTGGCGGACGGCATCGTTGGCCCGGTCCAGCAGGCTGAAGCGTTCCAGCTCCCGGTCACCCCGAGCCCTGGCTTCCTTGCGGGAAAGGCCATGCAGCGCGGCGTGGTACTGCAGGTTCTGGCGGACGGTCAGATCCAGGTCCAGGGCGTTCTGCTGGAACACCACGCCGATCTGGCGCATGGCATCGGCAGGCTGCTTTTTCAGAGACTGCCCGGCCATGAAGATATCGCCCTGCTGCAGGGCTAGTAGCCGTGTGAGCAGCCCGAACAGGGTTGATTTGCCGGCACCGTTGGGTCCGAGCAAGGCGTGGAAGCGGCCAGAGGTCAGCGCAAAGCTGACCTCCCGGAGCACCGGCTTGTCGCCGTAACGAAAGCTGAGGTTGCTCGCTTCGATGGTCATGAAGTCGGGTCGATGACCACACCCCAGGGGTAGCGGCCTACCTTGATGGACTTGATCACCTTCAGGTCTTCCACATCAATCACGGACACGTCACCGGAGACCCCGTTGGTGGTGTAAAGGTGCTTTTCGTCTTTATCCAGGTCCAACTGCCAAACGCGGCTACCTACCAGAAGATAGTCCAGTACTTCGTAGGACTGGGCGTCTACGACCGCCACATGGTTTGAGGGGCCCAGGGCCACGAAGGCATATTTGCCATCAGAGGTCAGCTCGATACCCACCGGCTGGACCCGATCCGGGCTAACGCCGGGTACCTTGAATGACATCTCGTGGACCTGCTCCAGGTTGTCTACATCAATGATGTGGACGGTACCGCCGATTTCAGCAGAGGCCCAGGCGATTTTACTGTCCTTGCTGAACTCGACATGGCGCGGGCGCTGGCCAACAACGATGTTTTTCTCGATCTCGAAGGTTTCGGTGTTGATCCAGTGCAGCATGCTGGTAGTTTCGGAGGTGTTTACTGCCCACTTACCATCCGGGCTCACCGCCATGCCTTCGGGTTCGATACCCACATCAATCTGGGCCAGGACCTCCTTGGTCTCAACATCCACCACGGTCACGATCGCATCATCTTCGTTGGCGATGTACAAATGTTTGTTGTTAGGGTGCAGGGAAAACTGCTCCGGATCCTCCCCTGAGGGCAAAGTGTCAACAATCTTGCGGGTGGCCAGGTCAAAAACCTGTACGGTATCGTCATCGCTGGCGCAGATGTAGAGCTTGGTGTAGTCCTTGGACAGCAGAATGCCCCGGGGGCGCTGGCCAACATCGATGGTTTCGACCACTTCCTGGGTTTCGGTATCGATGATGGAAAGCGTGTTGTCCTTCTCATTGGAGACATAGGCCAGGCTGGCCAGTGCGGGCGTGGAAAGGCCAATCATGGCAGCCAGTGCCGTTTGCTTGAACAGGGTTCTCATGGGTAACTCCTTCTTGTTTTGAGTACTGCCGCCTCGGCGGTCAGTTGTTGATTCGGCATTTACTTTCCGGCTTGTCGTAACCGAGAGTGTCCATCTCGCTTTCGGGATGCAGGAAGCCTTCAAACGGTGCCTGCGCAACCAGGCCTCTGGGATGCACCAGCGGAATCGGCTGACGGAGTTGGCCATTCCAGTCCCGGAAGGTGAGCTTCCGGCCCTTGAAGCCGGCAAGGTCAAATTTGTCGCTGAACAGGAAGTCTCTGATGGCAGGCGCATCCCCTTCGCTGATGGCTGTCACTGCGGTGCCGATGGCTCGCACTGCAGCCCAGGCCGCGTAGTCTTCGCTGTTCATGTTTCGGCCTGACAGTTCCCGGAACCGGTTCTGAAGCTGGGCAGCGCCCCAGCTTTCCACCACCCGGTGCCAGGCAACCGGTGTCATGCCCTGGGTTCCCACCACCGGGCGCGGCAGCCAGGTGTTGAACGGCACATATTCACCAAAGTCACCCCGGACATCGGCAACGACTACCGCGTCGTAGTCGTCGCCCTGGGTAAACAGGGGCAGTTCCTTTGAAGCGGTCCGGCGCAGATCCGCATCGAAGGTCCAGGGCTTATCTTCAACGATGTCTAATCCAAAACGCTTGCTGGTGCGGCGGAAGGCCTCGGCCCAGGCTTTGTCTTCTGGTGTCGGGCCGGTTATCAGAAACAACTCCTGCCAGCGGCGTTGCTTCAGCCACTGCCCCAGGGCATCCGTCAGCATGGCGTGGCTGGGTATGGTGTGTAACAGGTTAGCGTGGCAGCTGGCGGTCCTCAGGGCATTGTCCCGGGCACCGGCATTAAACAGCAGTGTTTTGTCGTCGGCACTTTCGACAACCTTGCGGAGGGTTTGGCCGGGAATCCGGGTAATGATCAGGTCGATACCGGCGTCCTGCAGTTCGGTAAAGGCGGCCAGGGCAGTCTCTTCAGAATCCGTCACACGGGTTTCCAGAAGATAGTTCTGCCCCAGAAATTTGCCGGAGGTGTTGTTGTCTGCCAGGGCAAGCTCAGTACCTCTCAAACCGGCATCTTCCGGTTCCGGGATGACATTGGAAAGTACCGGCCCCTGATCGGGTACGAACTGCAGGTAACCGATACGAATATCCAGGGCAAACGCGGGTGTGGCTGTTGCTAAGGCGCCGATCAGCGTGCATCGGGTAACGGCTGTCATCAGGGTCTGTCTGATGGAGAGGGTCATGGCATTCTCCGGATTTTTATTGTCCTTCCAGCTTATGGAAGGGAAATCCTCCCGGAAATATTCAGAAAGTAGGAATGTGCCGGTACTAAAGAACTATTCCTGCAAAAAATGGGCGCCGTAGCATGTAGGTAAGGCCTCTAAATACCGCCAGATGGATAACGACATGACCGCCTACCGGAAACTTTCCCTGCTGATGCTGGCCGTTTTCCTGCTTGTATATGCAGTGGGCGGGGTGTTCTACACCCTTCAGGCGAGGGGAGATATTGGGCGGGAACTTGGGTCAGTGATGGAGCTGGCCGCAAGTCTTCCAGCACCAACGCAGCTGGCGCCGGAGCTGGTACCGGAAATGCGGCATCTCAGACCGGTTTCCGTTGGTGAGGCGGTTTTGGGTACCACACGGGAAATGCCGGATTGGTTTTATCGCCTGATGGCAGATGGCATTCCCGCTCAGGCGGTGAACGGCTGGCAGCTGGATCCTGCAGACGAAATTGAAGAAATCTGGGAGAGCTTTGTGCTGATCTCCGCGGCCTTTTTGCTTGGCATGACTCTTTGCTTTGTGGCCCTTGGTTGGGCTATCCGGCAGGGATTGCGGCCCCTGGCGGAGCTTGGCGAGGCTATGGCGAGTGTTGAGCGGGGCCAGCTGGCATCGAGGCTGGGTGCACAGAATCTGCAGGAGGTGAACGACCTGGTGGCGCGCTTCAATACCATGGCGGCTGCCCTGGAGCAGGAGCAGAAAACGGTGCGCGAGCTGATGACGGAACTTTTACGGGTCCAGGATCGGGAGCGTGAACACATAGCCCGGGTTCTGCATGACGACCTGGGTCAGTATCTGACCGGTATTCGCGCCCAGGCGAGGGCATGGCTGTACGACCCGGCGCTGAACAGTGAACAGAAAAAACAGGCCAGTGAACTTGCGCATCATTGCGAAACTGTGCAAAAGCACTTCCGGCACCTGTTGCAGGACTTGCATCCGTTGGTGATGGAGCAGCTGGGACTGAACTCGGCCATAAGCCACCTGGCCGAGCAGTGGCAACAACTCAGTGGCCTTAACTGCCAGTTAGAGCTGGATGAGTGCTTGCCAGATCTGACCGGTGAGCAGCAGACACACCTTTACCGTTTCTTGCAAGAAGCATTAAATAACATTTCCCGACATGCCAAGGCTACACAGGCATCACTGACAGTTGCCCGGTCAAACGGAGCGCTGGAGGTGGTGGTTTGCGATAACGGTCGTGGTACCGGGGATCTGTCGGGCTGTCGCGGTTTGGGGTTGCGTTCGATGCGCGAACGGGCCCGTTGTCTGGGTGGCCGGATGGAACTGTTCAGCCATCTGGGAGAGGGCACCCGGGTATTGCTGGCGATGCCGGCGGCGGGAGCGGGTTCGCCTTCGGCCGGTTCAGGAGGTTAACGAATGAAACTGATGATTGTGGATGATCACCTGGTTGTCCGGCAGGGTATCGCCAACCTGCTGCGCAATCTGTTGCCGGCAGTCGCGATTACTGAGCTGGACAACGGGCAGGATGCCGTTGCCCGATATGGCAGTATTCAACCCGATGTGCTGATGCTCGACATGGGCCTGCCGGATATTTCCGGCCTTGAAGTGGCTCGGCGTATCCGCCAGCGCTGGCGGACTGCGGCCATTCTGTTTTTTACCATGCACGACGAACTACCCATGGTCCGGCAGGCGCTTGATGTGGGCGCGATGGGGTTTGTGTCGAAGAACTGTGCTCCGGAAGAACTGGCTGATGCCGTTCGAAGGGTAGGCGCCGGCCAGCCCTACATTGAACATCCGATTGCGACCCGGCTTGCCTTGAACCGGGAACGCCCTGTGGACCGTCGTCTGCGGGATATGACCCAGCGCGAAATGGAAGTGTTGCTGATGTTTGCCCGTGGTGATGCCGTGGCCAGAATCGCGGAACGCCTGTGCGTTAGCAGCAAAACCGTTTCCAACCATCTGGCGTTACTGAAAAGCAAGTTGCAGGTGGAATCGTCCATCGAACTGGTGCACCTGGCCGTTGATGCCGGGCTGGTGCGTTTCGGGCAGGGGCTTGATGCTGGCAATGCCTGAGCCGGACCCCGCCCTCTCCGGGTGCGCTTACCAGTCAAAGGGGCAGTCTGTGCAGCCTTCCATAAACGTGCCTTCAAAGGTGGCAAAGTGAATCCTTGCCCCGGATAACCGGGCCTTGGCAAGGTTGGCGTGCCCGAACTTGGCTTCCTGGAGGTCTGCTCCGGTCAGGTCTGCTCCTTGCAGGTTTGCTTTGGGCAACCAGGCAATTTCAAAGCTGCTGAACGGTGCCCGGGTATCGGCCAGTGTTGCTCCTGAAAAGCGGGAAAAGGCGAAGTTGGCGCCGGAAATATCCGTTCCGGTGAAGTCCGCTCCCTGGGCAAACAGGTATTCGCCTTGAAGGCCTGGCAGGGTGGCATTACGAACCTTGGCGCCGCGCAGGGATGCCCGGTAGAGCTGTAGCCGGTAGCCTGTGGCATTGTCCAGTTTTGCACCAGTGAGGTTGGCACCCCGAAGGTTTGTGTGGTTGAGGGTGGCACCGGTCAGGTTTGATCCCCGCAAATCTGCGCCGCGAAGGTTCAGGTTTGACAGGTCTGCGGCTCCCAAGTCAGCGCCCGGGCAAGCGGTTTCTGCCTCCAGTTTGCAACCGTTGATCACCGGAACAGTGTCCAGGTGAGCCATGTCATCGTTGGCCATGGCAGGAAAAACAGCCGAGGTCAGGAGGGTTGCTGTGATCCATGATTTCATGTCTGGCTCTCTTTTTTTATGGACATTCTTTGGCATGAAAAGGCCCGGCAATGCCGGGCCTGACAGGCCAGCGCTCAGCGTGAAGCTTGTGCCCATGACGGCAGCTTGAACACCCAGAATGATCCGCCCTGGGAAATCGGTTTGGTCAGCTCAGCCATGTCGCCGCCCCAAAGGGGTACAGCGCCGCCATAGCCGGAGGTGACACCGATGTACTGCTCGCCATCCATTTCCCAGGTGATGGGTGGGGAAATGATTCCGGAGCCGGTCTGGAACTTCCAGAGCTCCTCTCCGGTTTCGGCGTCAAAGGCCTTGAGAAAACCGTCGCCAGTCCCGGTGAATACAAGCCCACCCTTGGTCGTGAGCACACCGGCCCATAACGGCATCTTCTCTTTATGCTCCCACTCGATCTCACCAGTGAGGGGGTTCATCGCTCTCAACACGCCTACGTGGTCATCGTACATGCGCTTGATGCGGAAACCCTGGCCCAGATAAGCAGCCCCTTTCTTGTAGGTGACTTCTTCAGTCCAGTAGTCTTCTTTCCAGTGGTTGGCGGGAATGTAGAACAGGCCAGTGTCCTGGCTGTAAGCCATCGGGTTCCAGTTCTTGCCGCCCAGGAAGGGCGGTGATACTTCAATGGCTTCGCCCCGGGTTTCACCTTCCGGAACAGGGGGTGGCCGCTGGCCTTTGACTTCAATAGGGCGACCGTTCTTGTCGATACCCTTTGCCCAGGTGATGTTGTCCACAAACGGAAAGCCTTTCAGAAATTCGCCGTTGGTGCGGTCCACCACATAGAAAAAGCCGTTGCGGTCGGCGTGGGCAGTGGCTTTGACCTGCTCTCCGCCTTCGGTGTACTCAAACAGTACCAACTCGTTGTTACCGGAGAAGTCCCAGGCATCGTTGGGGGTATGCTGGTAGAACCATTTCACCTCGCCGGTGGTTGGGTCTACGCCAACCTGTCCTGATGTGTATAGGTTGTCGTAATCGGCCGGATCTCCACCGGGCGCTGTTCTGGCCCAGGTATTCCAGGGGGCCGGGTTGCCGGCACCGATGATGATGGTATTGGTTTCCGGGTCAAAACTGGCGCTTTGCCAGGGCGCTCCGCCGCCGTGGCTCCAGGCTTCTACCTTGCCGGTCGGGCTGTTGGGGTCATCCGGCCAGCTGGGAGCCCTGGGGTCGCCGGTGGGGGTGCTTTTCTCGCCATTGAGGCGCCCGTAATGGCCTTCAACGAAGGGACGCATCCAGACTTCCTCACCGGTGTCCGGATCCCGGGCGAAGAGTTTGCCCACCACACCGAACTCGTCTCCGGAAGAGCCGTGGATCAGCAGAACCTTTCCGGTTTTCTGGTCTTTCACCAGCGTCGGGGCGCCGGTCATGGTGTAGCCTTCTTCGTGGTCAGCGAACTTCTTGCGCCAGGCGATTTTCCCGGTGTCTTTATTCAGGGCCACAATGCCCGCATCCAGAGTGCCGAAGAAAACCTTGTCGCCAAAAATGGCAGCGCCGCGGTTCACCACATCACAGCAGGGCCGAATGCCTTCCGGCAGACGATGGTTGTATTCCCATAGCCGTTCCCCGGTTTTTGCATCGAGTGCATACAGCCGGGAGTAGGAGCCGGTAACGTAGATCACGCCGTCGTGTACCAGCGCCTGAGACTCCTGGCCCCGTTGTTTTTCATCCCCGAACGAGAATGACCAGGCGGGAACCAGCCTCTCGATATTGTCCTTGTTGATGGTTGTCATCGGGCTGTAGCGCTGGGCCTTGGGGCCGATACCATAACCCAGAACATCCTGGGTGGTTTCGGCGTCGTTTACGATGTCTTCCCAGCTCACTTCTTTTGCCTGAGTGGTCATGCTTAAGGCGCCCGCAGTCCCCATCGCCAGGGCCAGGCTGATGCCCCTGATCAGTGGATGTTGTCGACGATTCATATTCCTTCCCCTTGATTGTTGTTGTGAGCAGCGCGTTAAGAACGCTGACGTTCCAAGTATTGGCAAATGCCCGGTAGTCCGGCGACGGAAAATGACAGGTGATGTTCGGGAAAATGTCAGAAATTATCGGGAAAATTTCCCGGATGATGGGTTTCTTGCTGAAAAATGGCTGGATTTTCGGTTTCAGGATGCTGCCTTGTGCTTTCGCCTTCGCCCGGATCGTGTACTACCAAGGAACTAAGCCGGAAACCCCAAAGTGGCATTCGGAACAGCGGTACAGGTTCTTAGACTGTCTGGCAGTGAGTTGGCAACCGACAAATCCAATAGCCAACACTGGGGCAACCAAATAGAGGTAGCAACAATGACAATGCCTATTTCAATCAGACCGCTTATTGCCATCGTGCTGGCAGGTGCTGCCGGTTTGGCCATGGCTCATGGCAACGTGACACCACAGCCGGTAAACACCGGTAACCTGCCTTCTCTTGGCGACGAAGTGCGTATGGAGAACCCGTTCCGTGAAGGAAATGAGTTGAGTGAGTACTACAGTGAAGCCGTGAAAGTGGGCGAAAGCGCCTATGCCGGCAACTGTGCCAGTTGCCATGGTATTCGTGCCATGTCGGGCGGGCTGACGCCGGACCTGCGGGAGCTGACGGAGTGGGATGACGAGTACTTTATTACCCGGGTGCGTAACGGTACCGACCGGGGTATGCCGTCCTGGAAGAAAAGCCTGGATCAGAACGCAATGTGGGCCATCCGGACCTATGTTGAGTCTCTGCCCAAGCCTGAATAACGCCATGATTGTCCAGATGCTCTGAACATAGCCGGCCCTGTGCCGGCTCGCTGTCGTTGGGGGAACCAATAATGAAAACAATTCTATCCTTTCTGGTCTCTGTGCTCTTGTCGCTGCCCGTGGTGGCCCAGGAGGTTAACGATGGTAACGAGCTGCTGAACCGGCCGGCGGATCGCACTTACGACATCGTTCTGGATTCCGGTTACCTGAAAGTGGGGGTATATCGGGACTTTCCTCCCTACTCCTATGAGGTGGATGGGCAGCCCCGGGGTATTGATGTGGAACTAGGGAAGCTGATTGCACAGGAAATGGGTGTCGAGTTCCGAGTGCACTGGATCATCCCGGACGAAGAGCTGGGAGATGACCTGCGCAACAACGTGTGGAAAGGCCACTACCTGGACAAGCAGCGGCTGGCGGACGTGATGATGCGGGTGCCTTACGACAAGCAGTACGCCTACATGCAGGATTCCACCGGTGAATACATCAATGAGCAGGTGGTGCTGTTCGGCCCCTACCAGCAGGAAACCTGGCAAATTGCCTATAACCCGGAAAAGCTCGATACCGTCGATACCGTGGCGGTGTTCCAGTACCACCCCATCGGTGTTGAGATTGATACCTTGCCGGATTTCTATCTGAGTTCCGCGTTGCAGGGGCGAATGCGCAACCAGGTGCGCCACTACCCCAACGTCAGGGCAGCGTTTGAAGCCATGCGCAATGGCGAGGTCAGTGCCGTTATGGGGATGCGAGCAGAAATCCACCATGAGCTGGCAAAGCCTGAGAATGAGGCCTTTATGCAGGCCCAGAATGGTTTCCCGGGGTTGATGAAGCAGGTCTGGGATGTGGGAATGGCGGTCAAGCATACCCACCGTCAGCTGGGTTATGCCATTGAGGGAATTGTTAATCGACTGGTTACCGAGGGAACCCTTAGTGAGGCTTTCACCGGAATGGAGCTTGCTTACAGCGTGCCGGGCTATTACCGGGATTTCCTGAGTGAGGAAGCCATTGCGCAGGCAGAAGGCCAGAAATAGGGCGGGTCTTACTACCAAGTGATGAGAAAACCTGTCCGTGGGGGCAATTGTTGAGTTTGCGAGGTTTGCGAAAAATCAACGCAGGGTCGGGAAAACTTCCCGGTTCGGCTCGAAACTGACAACAAGAGACTTGGAGAGCGCAACCATGAGATCGAACAAATTCGGGATTCGCATTGCCGCCAGTGCACTGGCACTGGCCGTATCCTGCGGGGCCCATGCGGTAACCGATGAAGATATTCTGAAAGACGCCGAAACCACCGACGACATCGTTAGCTATGGCATGGGCCTCCAGGGCCAGCGCTTCAGCCCGCTGACGGACCTGAATACCGACAATGTAAAACACCTGCAGCCGGTGTGGGGCTTTGCCTTTGGTGGTGAGAAAATGAGGGGGCAGGAATCCCAGCCCATGATCAAGGACGGCGTGATGTATGTAACGGCTTCCTATTCCCGTGTCTATGCCATTGATGTGAAGACCGGTGAGGAAATCTGGCAGTACGATGCCCGGCTGCCGGATGGCATCATGCCTTGCTGCGACGTGGTTAACCGGGGTGTGGCGCTGTATAACGACAAGGTGATCTTCGGCACCCTGGACGCAAAGCTGGTGGCGCTGAATAAAGACACCGGCAAGCCCATGTGGATCAAGAAAGTAGCTGATTACCAGGCAGGTTATGCCATCACAGCTGCACCACTGATTGTTAAGGGCAAAGTGATCACCGGCGTATCCGGCGGTGAATTCGGTATTGTGGGTAAGGTAGAGGCCTACGACGCTAACACTGGTGACCTGATGTGGACCCGTCCGACCGTTGAAGGCCACATGGGGTACGTCTACAAAGACGGCAAGAAAATCGAGAGCGGTATTTCTGGTGGTAAAGCCGGACAGACCTGGCCGGGCGATATGTGGAAAAATGGTGGTGCTGCAACCTGGCTGGGCGGCACCTACGATGAAGAGACCGACTCTCTGTTCTTTGGCACAGGCAACCCGGCTCCCTGGAACTCTCATCTGCGCCCGGGCGACAATCTGTTCTCGTCTTCACGCCTGGCCATTGATCCTGATGATGGCAGCATCAAGTGGCACTTCCAGACCACGCCCCATGACGGCTGGGATTACGATGGCGTGAACGAGTTGATCTCGTTTGATCTTAAGGAAAACGGCAAGACCATCAAAGCGGCGGCTACTGCTGACCGTAACGGCTTCTTCTACGTGCTTAACCGCGAGAACGGTGATTTCATTCGCGGCTTCCCGTTTGTCGACAAGATCACCTGGGCTGAAGGCCTGGATCCGGAAACCGGCCGGCCGATCTTTGCCGAAAACGGTCGCCCTGGTGACCCCTCGAACTCTGAGGCAGGCAAGGGTGAAACGGTTGTGGCCCAACCGGCCTTCCTGGGAGGCAAGAACTGGATGCCCATGGCCTACAGCCCGGAAACCGAGCTCTTCTACGTACCGTCGAACGAGTGGTCGATGGACATCTGGAACGAGCCAGTTTCCTATAAGAAGGGCGCGGCTTTCATGGGTGCTGGCTTCACCATCAAGCCCGCGAATGAAGACTATATCGGCGTGCTCCGGGCCATGGATCCGAAAACTGGTGAGGAAGTCTGGCGCTACGAGAACCCGGCCCCTCTTTGGGGTGGCGTAATGACCACTGCGGGAGACCTGGTGTTCACAGGAACCCCGGAAGGCTACCTGAAAGCCTTTGATGCGAAGACCGGCGAAGAACTCTACAAGTTCAATACCGGTTCAGGCGTGGTTGGTACACCGGTCACCTGGACCATGGATGGCGAACAGTACGTGTCTGTCCTCTCTGGCTGGGGTGGTGCTGTACCCCTTTGGGGCGGGGAAGTGGCCAAGGTGGTCAAGGATTTCAACCAGGGTGGTATGGTCTGGACGTTCAAGCTGCCCAAGGATCGTGTTGCCGCTAAATAAGCTGAGTTGAGTGTCTCTTCGGGCTGCCTGCGGGTGGCCCTTTTTTTATCTTTGCGATTGCTGGCACCCCGGCTTCTACTACCAAGGTACCAGTGGTTCCCCTCCAACGAATCATTCACGAATCAGCGTGTGGCGACTACATTGAATACGTAAACGCGAAAGGCCGCGTTGCCAAGCGACAAACACAACAAAGAGGTCAACGTCATGATCTACGCACAACCCGGTAAGGAAGGCTCCGTTGTTTCATTCAAATCCCGCTACGAGAACTACATTGGCGGTGAATGGGTAGCGCCGGTAAAAGGCCAGTATTTCGAAAATATCACGCCGGTCACCGGCGAGGTTTTCTGTGAAATTCCGCGTTCCAGCGCTGAAGACATCGATCTGGCGCTGGACGCCGCCCACAAGGCCGCGCCGGCCTGGGGCAAAACATCCCCTACAGAGCGTTCCAACATCCTGCTTAAAATTGCTGATCGTATCGAGGCCAATCTCGAAAAGCTGGCGGTGGCGGAGACCTGGGACAACGGCAAGGCCGTTCGTGAAACCCTGAATGCCGACATCCCGCTGGCGGCTGACCACTTCCGTTACTTCGCAGGCTGCCTGCGTGCCCAGGAAGGTCACATGGGTGAGATCGACCACAACACCGTCGCTTATCATTTCCATGAACCGCTGGGCGTGGTTGGTCAGATTATCCCCTGGAACTTCCCGCTGCTGATGGCGGCCTGGAAGCTGGGCCCATGCCTGGCCGCCGGTAACTGCACCGTGCTGAAACCCGCCGAGCAGACCCCGGCCAGCATTCTGGTACTGATGGAAATTATTGGTGATTTGTTGCCACCAGGCGTGATCAACATTGTAAATGGCTACGGCATCGAAGCCGGCCAGGCGCTGGCCACCAGTAAGCGTATTGCCAAGATCGCCTTTACCGGTTCCACGCCGGTTGGTTCGCATATCCTCAAGTGCGCGGCGGAAAACATTATCCCGTCTACGGTGGAGTTGGGTGGCAAGTCGCCGAATATCTACTTCTCGGATGTGATGAAGGCAGAGCCGGAGTTCATCGACAAGTGTGTGGAAGGCCTGGTGCTGGCATTCTTCAACCAGGGGGAGATCTGTACCTGCCCATCCCGGGCCCTGGTCCAGGAAGACATGTATGAGGAGTTCATGCAGAAGGTTATTCAGCGCACCAAGGCCATTAAACGCGGCAATCCGCTGGATACCGACGTTCAGGTGGGTGCTCAGGCCTCCAAGGAGCAGTTCGACAAGATCATGTCGTACATGGAAATCGGTCGCCAGGAAGGCGCGGTGGTGCTGACCGGCGGTGACCGTGAGCATCTGGAAGGCGAGTTCAACAACGGCTTTTACATCCAGCCGACCCTGCTCAAGGGCGACAACAAGATGCGGGTGTTCCAGGAAGAAATCTTCGGGCCGGTGGTGGGTGTCACCACCTTCAAAACCGAGGAAGAAGCCCTGGCAATCGCCAACGATACCGAGTTCGGCCTGGGTGCCGGCGTCTGGACTCGCGATACCAACCTGGCTTATCGGATGGGGCGTAATATTCAGGCCGGTCGGGTATGGATGAACTGTTACCACGCGTATCCGGCTCATGCAGCCTTCGGTGGTTACAAGAAATCCGGTATCGGCCGTGAAACCCATAAGATGGCGCTGGAGCACTATCAGCAGACCAAGTGCATGTTGACCAGCTACGACGCCAACCCTCTCGGGTTCTTCTGATCTGCAAGCGGCAGTTGGGGCTCATCCACACGGGTCCCGTTTCGTGTGACCGCACAGGGACGGTGCACATTGTTGGCCTGGCATTTGTCAGGTAGCTCCTTCGAGAGCGCGGGATCTTTCTACACTCTCTTTAGGCCCTTCCCAGGGCCTTTTTTATTCCTCTATTTTTACAGCCGTTTACGCTACAGTGAGGGAGACTTCGTAAATTATATTTTTTGGCTGAGGCTGACCGCCGGCGCACTGGCGTTTACTTTGGCCGCTGATTCGAGGAGGGCATATGTTCAAAGGTATTCTGATCGAAGGCAGCCGGGGCGACCAGCAGGTGTCCCTGAAGTCCATAGATGAAGCGCAGTTACCGGAAGGCGACGTGACTGTGGGTGTGGCATACAGCACCCTGAACTACAAGGACGCTCTGGCCATTACCGGTCGTGCGCCCATTGCCAAGACCTATCCGATGGTGCCGGGTATCGATCTGGCCGGTGTGGTTACTGAATCGTCCAATCCCGACTTCAAGGCCGGAGACGAAGTGGTGCTGAACGGCTGGGGTGTGGGTGAGAAACATTGGGGCGGCCTGGCCCAGAAAGCCCGGTTGTCCGGCGACTGGCTGATCCCCTTACAAGCTCCGTTCACGGCTCGTCAGGCCATGGCCATTGGTACCGCCGGTTACACCGCCATGCTGTGTGTCATCGCCCTGGAGAAGCACGGCGTGAAGCCTGGGTCTGGCGATATTCTGGTGACTGGTGCCACCGGTGGTGTTGGCAGTGTGGCCGTCGCCATTCTGGCCAAGCTGGGTTACTCCGTGACCGCGGTGACTGGCCGAAAGGAAGAAGAAGCTTATCTGAAGTCGCTGGGCGCCAAACAGATTATGGATCGCGCTGAGCTGAGTGAACCGGGTAAACCCCTCGCACGCGAGACCTGGGCCGGGGCCATCGATGTGGCTGGTGGCCAGGTGCTGGCGAATGTCTGCGCCGGTATGAAATACCAGGGTGTGGTCGCGGCCTGCGGCCTGGCTGCCGGCATGGACTTCCCGTCCACCGTGGCACCGTTCATCCTGCGCGGCGTGACCCTGTGTGGCATCGACAGTGTGATGGCCCCGAAAGCAGACCGCCTTTACGCGTGGAAACGACTGGCCGAGGACCTGTCCCCGGAGCTGCTCGACAGTATGATCACCGAAGTGGCCTTCGATGATGCCATCGATGCGGCCAGCCGTCTCATGGACGGCAAGATCCGCGGTCGTATCGTTATCCCCGTAGCGGGGTGATTCAGGCCCCGGCCGCGTCCGTGGCCAGAATCCGTGCCTGCTTTTGTTGCTGCTTGTTGCGGACAATAGCATCCACGCACTGGTTCTGGTCGCGGAGAATCACCACGCATTCCAAGCACTGGATACACTCGTCATAATCGATCCGGCCATCCTTGCGAATGGCGTTGATGCCACAGGCATTCTTGCAGTGCTGGCAGGGTTGTCCGCAACGGTCAACCCGCTCCAGCCAGCTGAAAATCCGGAATTTACCCAATACCGCCAGGCCTGCCCCCAGGGGGCACAGGTAACGGCAGTAAAACTTGTGGATAAACATCCCCACCGCCAGCAGTGCCACCGCATAGACCACAAACGGCCAGTAGCGCACGAAGAACAACGTGATGCTGGTTTTGAAGGGTTCCACTTCAGATAGCTGTTCCGCCAGCGTCAGCGAATAAAACGAAGCAATAACGATGGCCAGCAGCACCGGGTACTTGATCAGAATCAGCTTCCGGTGCCAGCGCTCCGGTACCTTGATCTGCCGGAACCGGAGTTTCTGGCCCAGCCAGGAGGCCATCTCCTGCAGCACGCCAAACGGGCACAGCCAGCCACAGAACACCCCCCGACCCCAGATGAAAAGGGTTACGAACGTGTAGGTCCAGAGGATAAAGATCACCGGGTCCAGCAGGAACATGTTCAGGCTGAAACCATCCTTGATGGCCAGCAGTAAGGTGTAGATATTCACCACCGACAACTGGCCCTGGGCGTAGAAGCCGATAAAGAACAGGGTGAAGAACAGGAAGCCCCAGCGGAACCGGTGAACCAGCTTCGGATGCCGGGTCAGGGTTTTCTGGCGGGCGAAGAAAATCGTCAGCACTGTGAGGCTCAGCACCAGCAAGGTAATCTGCCACCAGCGCTCCTTCCAGAGCCCGACCCACATGGGCGCCCGTGACTGCTCCGGCCCGGCGGCAATATCTACCGTCTCAAACAGTTCCTCCGGGAAGGTAACAGGCAGATCGAAGCGGGCGGTGTCCACCACCAGATGGTTGCGGGCCAACACGGTATTCAGGGTCAGTGTGGATTCGACCCCGGGGTTAAACCCGGCGTTGCCGCCCACCCGGAACAGGTTAACCGCCGTCATCTCCGGCACACCGGCAGCGGCGAAGCTTTGGCCGGCTTCCAGCCAGTTGAGGTCTCGCATCTCGACAGACAGCTGATTCTGGCTCAGACCAAACCGGTCCGGAGTGCTGCCCGGCACAAAGTCCGTGCCAATGTGGGGGTAACGGCCGCGCGACATGATCAGCATCACCTTGCCGTTGTCGCCAAGGCGCTCCCGGAAGGCCTGGTATCGCTCCTCTCCCAGCAGGTTGCGTCCAACCATAGGGGAGTTCATATAGGCCAGATAGAGTTCCGAAAAAGCCTCGCCGTCATCGGGCTCAAGGTTGCCAGGATAATCCGACAGTGGTCGGCCCAGTTGCTGTTCCACATCCGCAGCCGTGACCTCGATGCGGGTGACGTAACCCCGCTCCAGCAGTTGCTCCCAGGTAAGCGGTTCGTATAGGTCCTGGCGGGCACGGGTGGGGGCAGCCTGGGCAAAGCCCTCGAGCTTGTTGCGGGCTACCTGCAAGGCGGAGGATAGCACCGAATCGTTGATGATCAGAACTGACACCGTGGCCTTGCTGACGCCATCAAAGTACACCACATTGCCGGAGGAGGTCCGGCCCGAACGGCCCGAGGAACTCACCACAATCTGCTCCGTCAGTGCGCGACCCTGGTATTGATCGACAAACTCGTAGAGCGATTCTTCACCCAGGCCATAAAGGAATACCGGCTCGTGGTGGTGCAGTACCCGCACGCCGGTGAAACGGCCCCGTGTATCCAGACCGATCATCATGGTAATCGGCTTGCCGGCAAAGCCCGGCAGTTTGCTGAAGTCTGTTGAAACGTAGGCGTAACCCAGCAGTTCCTGGAGCTGGTAAACCGGATACACCGGGAAATCCGCCAGTTGCTCTTCGATAATGGTGGCCGAGGGAAACAGTTCCTGGATGATCTGCCGGGTGTCGTCGGAAAGTTCTGCCCGCAAGGGCGTTGCAGCCAGACAACAAAGCAGTAGCGAGAGCAGAATTCGCCCGGCCATGGTGGTCTCCTGAAGTTATTATTGTCCTTCTCCCATGCTAGGCCGCTGGGGGCTTGGCTCAATTCAACCTCGGGGGCAAACGATTGCTACTTTCAGCCGGCGGAAAACAGTTCCAAAGTACCATATGGGGTGCCAGCGTCTGTGATTACGATGATTGTGTGCATCTGGCAAACGCCGGTTCGCACCACCATGCAACGCACTAATAATCACGACAAGAGGTGAGCATCATGTGGATCAAGCCAGCTTATGAAGACCTGCGGATCGGTTTTGAAGTAACCATGTACTTCGCCAACCGGTGAGCCCTGGCCGGCCAGCCCTGTGGCTGGTCGTTCCCGCTCGGGAGATCTTCTGATGCACCTGCATATTCTGGGGTCGGCCGCTGGCGGCGGTTTTCCCCAATGGAACTGCAATTGTCGCAATTGCGCCGGCTTTCGCGCTGGTAAACTGAATGCCTCCGCTCGCACGCAGTCGTCGATTGCTATCTCGGAGGATGGCGAGCGCTGGATTCTGTTCAACGCCTCACCGGATATCCGCGCCCAGCTTGCGGCTTTTCCGGCCATGCAGCCGGCCCGCTCACTTCGGGATACGGGTATCGCCGCGGTTGTCTTGATGGACAGCCAGGTGGACCACACCACTGGCCTGCTGTCCCTGCGCGAAGGGCTTCCGATGGATGTATGGTGTACCCGCCAGGTGCATGACGACCTGAGTTCCGGGTTTCCCTTATTCACCATGCTTAGCCACTGGAACGGCGGGTTGAACTGGCGCGAGATTCCATCGGATGAGTTGCAGTCGTTCAGTCTGCCTTGCGCGGCTTCCCTTGAATTGACCGCCATTCCGTTGCTCAGCAACGCACCGCCATACTCCCCGCGCCGGGATAATCCTCATCCGGGTGACAATATCGGCCTCTTTATCCGCGACACCCGCACCGGGCAGACCGTGCTCTATGCGCCCGGCCTGGGGCAGCCCGATGCCCGCATCCGCAGCTGGATGCAGCAGGCGGACGTGCTTCTGGTCGACGGCACCGTTTGGCACGACGACGAGATGCTCCGTCAGGAAGTGGGCACCAAAACCGGCCAGGCCATGGGGCATCTCGCCCAGTCCGGCGCCGGTGGCATGATCGAGTTGCTGGACAGCATGCCGGCCCAGCGCAAGGTGCTGATTCACATCAACAACACCAATCCGATTCTGGACGAAGACTCGCCGGAGCGGGCAGAGCTGAGCGCCCATGGCATCGAAGTGGCCCGGGACGGAATGCATTTTGAATTGACGGGGCAGCCATGAACGCCAAAGCCAACACCGCCATGAACCGACAGGATTTCGAACGGGCCCTCAGGGATAAAGGCGCCTACTACCATATTCACCACCCTTATCATCGAGCCATGTACAGTGGCCAGTGCACGCCGGAACAGATCCGTGGGTGGGTTGCCAATCGATACTACTACCAGGTGCGGATTCCACAGAAGGATGCCGCCATCATGTCGAACTGCCCGGATGCCTCGGTGCGCCGCCTGTGGCTGCAGCGCATTCTGGACCACGATGGTCATGAGGGAGATGTGGGTGGCATCGAGGCCTGGCTGACGCTCGCCGAAGCCGTGGGCCTGAGCCGGGAAGAGGTGATCGACGAGCGCCACGTTCTCCCAGGTGTGCGTTTTGCAGTAGATGCTTATTTCAACTTTGCCCGCCGGGCAACGTGGCAAGAGGCGGCCTGCTCGTCACTGACCGAGCTTTTTGCGCCGGAAATCCACCAGTCGCGGCTTGACAGCTGGCCGCAGCATTACCCGTGGATTGAGGCGGATGGCTATCGCTACTTCCGGAAGCGTTTATCGGAAGCCCGACGGGATGTGGAGCATGGCCTGGCCATTACTCTCGACCATTTCACCACTGAAGCCCAGCAACAGCGGGCGTTTGAAATCCTGCAGTTCAAACTGGACATTCTCTGGTCGTTGCTGGATGCCCTGACCATGGCGTACGTTCACCAGACACCGCCGTACCATACGGTCACCGATCAGCCGGTCTGGCATCGGGGCCTGTAAGGAGCGTTACCATGACCCTGGAGAAAACACCCAAACTCCGCCGTGGTTTCCGGTTCCAGTGGGAACCGGTTCAGGAAAGCCACGTGTTGTTGTACCCGGAGGGTATGGTCAAGCTCAACGGCAGCGCCGGCGCCATCCTGGCAGAAGTGGATGGCGTTCGCTCGGTACACGAGATTATCCAGTCCCTGGAACAGCAGTTCCCGGATGCAGGTCCGCTGGCGGCCGATGTGGAAGCGTTTCTGGCAGAAGCGGTTCAGCAACAGTGGATTGAGTGGTCATGACGGCGCCCTCGGAAGCACGGGTGGGGCCGCCGCTGTGGTTGCTGGCGGAGCTCACTTATCGCTGCCCGCTGCAATGCCCCTATTGCTCCAACCCGCTGGATTACGCCAGCCAGGAGCATGAACTCAACACCGAGCAATGGTTGGATGTGTTGCGCCAGGGGCGGGCTATGGGTGCGGCCCAGTTGGGATTCTCAGGAGGCGAGCCGCTGGTACGCAAGGACCTGCCGGAGCTGATCGCCGGAGCGCGGGAGCTGGGCTATTACACCAATCTGATTACCTCGGGCCTGGGACTCACCGAAGCGAAGGTGCAGGCGTTTGCCGAGGCGGGGCTGGATCATATTCAGGTCAGCTTTCAGGCCTCAGACCCGGAACTGAACAATGCCGTGGCCGGCTCTCGCAAAGCCTTCGACCAGAAGCTGGCTATGGCCAGGGCGGTCAAGGCGGCGGGCTACCCGATGGTGCTCAACTTTGTAATCCACCGCCATAACATTCACCAGATGAACGACATTCTGGCCCTGTGTGAAAACCTGGATGCCGATTACGTGGAGTTGGCCACCTGCCAGTACTATGGCTGGGCATTCAAAAATCGGGAAGGGTTGATGCCCTCCAAAGCCCAACTGGTTCAGGCAGAACAGGAGGTGAATTGCTACCGGGGCGATCTGCGTAACCGTGATCGTCCCATGAAAGTGATCTTCGTGACTCCGGATTACTACGAGGAGCGCCCGAAGGCCTGCATGAATGGCTGGGGCAACCTGTTCCTGACCGTGGCACCTGATGGCACCGCCTTGCCTTGCCACAGCGCTCGCCTGTTACCCATCGATTTTCCCAATGTTCAAACCCAGTCCCTGAGCGACATCTGGTATCACAGTCCCGGCTTCAATCACTACCGGGGCGACAGCTGGATGCCCGAACCCTGTCGATCCTGTGATGAAAAAGACAAGGATTTTGGCGGCTGCCGGTGCCAGGCCTATTTGCTGACCGGTAATGCTGATAACGCCGACCCGGTCTGCGCCAAATCACCCCACCATGATCGGATTCTGGCGGCCCGCACCGCCGCTGATCACGCCACGGCGGGGCTGGATGACCTGATATACCGCAATGCCCGGAACTCCAAACTGCTTTACCGTGGCTGAGCCGATTTCTGCGCTGGACGCCTGCGCTGGTTTCTCCCAATACGCCCAGTTGAGAGTGTGCGGTGACACCATTTTCTGGCTTGCCTCCCATCCTGAAACCGGTTCTGTTGCCCTCTGGCAAGCCGATCACTCTGGTATTTGCCAGGTCAACACTGGGCCGGACAGTATCAGGAGTCGCCTGAATGGCTACGGGGGTGGCGCCTATGCGGTACTGCCGGGGCGAGTGATCTGGGTGGCGGATGACCAGCGGGTCTGGCAGTTGGACTGTATAACGGGTAAACGAACCTTGCTGGTGCCGGACGCTGACAATACCTGGGGAGGCCTGGTGGCAGACCCGCAACATGACCGGGTGTTGGCGGTGCGTGAACGGCATCAACAGCAGGCGTTGATGGCCCTGGAGGCCACGGGGCAAGTCCGGCTGTTACACCAGGGGCTGGACTTCTACGGCGCGCCGGCGGTCAGCCAGGACGGTACCCGAGTGGCCTGGTGCAGCTGGCAACTGCCGGATATGCCCTGGTTGCAGTCAACGCTCTGGCAGGCAACGGTCACTGCTGACGGTAATATTGCAGGTGCGTCAGGGCAGCCCCCGCCGGTTTCGGGCTCGGTTCAGCAACCGCAGTTTGCCGGTGAGCATCTATGGGTCATATCCGACCATGAGGGCTGGTGGCAGCCCTGGCAGGTAACGCGCAAGGGTGGCCGCGACCAGTGGCTGAAAAGCACGGCGCCCATGCTCGATCACGCCAACGCCCCATGGCAACTGGGTGAGCGGCACAGTTGCCCGTTGCGTGAGGGTGGTTGGGCCAGAGTGCAATACCGTCAGGGTATCGGTGAGCTTTGGCTGGAACGGGCCGGCCAGAGTCAGAGAGTGGCTGAGGGTTGGACGGATTTCCGGGATCTGACTCCGTCAGCCGACGGCCTTGTGTGCGTAGGGCGGGCTGCAGAGCGGCACGATGCGGTTCTGAAAGTGTGTGCGGACTCCGGCTCGGCAACCATTCTGGCTGGCGGGCAAGTGCCGGATCGTTCAATCATGGCGCCGGTGGTGCCCGTCGCTTTTGTAGCGGATGCGGAAACGCCCGACACGCCCTCGGTTCAAGGGTTTCTATACCCTCCAATATCAGCACCCACCGCGGCACCACCGGTCATCCTGATCGCCCACGGCGGCCCCACGTCAGCCGCCTATGCGGTCTACAACCCCCAGGTTCAGTTCTGGTGTCAGCGGGGCTTTGCCGTAGCGGAGGTGAATTACACCGGCAGCACCGGTGCGGGTCGGGATTTTCGCCTTCGCCTGGCCGGCCGGTGGGGCGAAGCGGATGCACTGGACATGGTGCGCTGCGCGGATTATCTGACGGCACAAGGGCTGGTCTGCGCCAACAATGTATTCATTCAGGGCCGAAGCTCCGGAGGCTATACGGCACTGATGGCGGCGGTGCAGACTGACCGCTTCAAAGCCGTTGGCAGCCTGTTTGGCGTGACCGATCCATGGCGCCTTCGTACTGCTACCCACCGGTTTGAATCCGGTTACCTGGACTGGCTGCTGGGAGATCCGCAATCACATTATGCCCGCTGGCAGGCACGTACGCCGGCGCTGCACGCTGACCGGATACGCTGCCCAGCGATTTTTTTTCAGGGCGGGAAAGATGCCGTCGTGGTGCCTGAGCAAACCCGGCGCATGGTAGCCGCGCTTCAGGCTCGGGGCCAGCCGGTGGAACTGCACTGGTATGAGGATGAAGGCCACGGGTTTCAGAGGGCAGATAATCAGGCGCACATGCTAGAATCGCTGTACCGGTTCTATGGAAGCCTGGCCTCAGACGACCCCAAGATACGCTAAAAGGACAATGAACCAGCGCACAAACTGAGTTAAACTCTCGACTACTCCTATAACAACAAAACGGTTGTCCCTGAGCGTCATGAGCTACGATATTTCCGCGCTGCGCAAGTTTGTTTCTCCAGAGATTGTCTTCGGTGCCGGTTCCCGCCGGTCGGTGGCTAACTTTGCCAGTAATTTTGGTGCCCGCCATGTGTTCCTGGTGTCTGATCCTGGTGTTGTCGCCGCCGGATGGGTTGCCGAAGTTGAAACCCTTTTGATTGAGGCGGGGTTGCGCTGTACCACGTATACAGCGGTGTCGCCCAACCCCAAAGTAGATGAGGTGATGGCCGGTGCCGAGCTCTACCGGGCCAGCGAATGCGATGTCATCGTGGCGATCGGCGGCGGCAGCCCCATGGATTGCGCCAAGGGTATCGGCATTGTGGCCAGCCATGGCCGCAGCATCCTGGAATTTGAGGGTGTGGATACCATCCGTAATCCTTCGCCACCACTGATCCTGATTCCCACCACCGCCGGTACGTCCGCAGACGTCTCGCAGTTTGCCATCATTTCGGACCCCAACCGGCGCTTCAAGTTTTCCATCATCAGCAAAGCGGTGGTGCCGGATGTCTCGCTGATCGATCCGGAAGTCACCGAAACCATGGACGCCTACCTCACCGCATGCACCGGGGTGGATGCCCTGGTGCACGCCATCGAGGCGTTTGTTTCTACCGGCAGCGGGCCCTTGACCGATACCCATGCACTGGAAGCGATCCGGCTGATCAACGGCAACCTGGAAGCACTGGTGGCAAACCCGTCAAACTCGGTACTGCGGGAACAGATCATGCTGGCGTCCATGCAGGCGGGGCTGGCGTTCTCCAATGCCATTCTGGGGGCTGTCCATGCGATGTCCCACAGCCTGGGCGGTTTTCTGGATCTGCCCCACGGCCTCTGCAATGCACTGCTGCTGGAGCATGTGGTGGCCTACAATTTCCCTTCCGCTGAAGACCGGTTCCGCCGGGTTGCCGAGGCCATGGCGATTGATACCCGGGGTATGAGCGGGACACAGGTCAAGGCACGGTTGATGACCCGCATTATTGAACTCAAGAAGACCGTTGGCCTGGAGGCTCGGCTCAAGGAGCTCGGCGTCACCACCTCTGATATTCCCTACCTTTCTGGCTATGCATTGAAGGACCCTTGCATACTGACCAACCCAAGGAAGTCGTCACTTCGGGATGTTCAGGTGGTCTATGAAGAAGCCCTCTGACCCAGCCAACACCGGATACGACATCGGCGATCTGTTGGGGCTCAGCAGCCAGTCAGCCCGAAAAAGCTATTACCCCGCGTTGCAGGAGCGCCTGGAGGAACTGGAGCAGGAGCGCAACCGCTACAAATGGCTGTTTGAGAACGCTCTGCACGGCATCTTCCAGGCCAACCTGCGTGGTGGTTTTCTGGCCTGCAATTTTGCCATGGCCCGAATCTGCGGCTATGACAACCCGGAGCAATTGCAGAAAAAAGTGATTCGACTCAGGGAGCAGCTGTTCTGCAGCGCCGCAGAGTTTGATCAGCTTCGCCAGGAACTGCTCGACCATGGCAGCCTGGGCGCTCGCGAGACCCGTCTTCGGCGAGCAGACCAGACCCCCGTGTATGTGGCACTAACCATGCTCCGCCGGCCGGATCTTGGGCCGGAAGTGGTGGAAACCTTCGTTGCCGACATTACCGAGCGGGTGCAGGCCCGGCAGAAACTTGAGCAGCTGAACGCCGAACTGGAAAAACGCGTGGAGGAACGCACCGAGGCGTTGCAAAACGTCAACGTGGACCTGCGTTATCAGATTGAGGAGCGGGAAAAGGTTGAGCAGGAGTTGAAAGTGGCGATGAACGCCGCCAAAGAAGCCAATCGCAGTAAAGACAAGTATCTTGCGGCGGCCAGTCATGACCTGCTGCAACCCCTGAATGCTGCCAGGCTGATGATTTCGGCCCTGCAGGACAGTCAGTTACCCGAGGCGGAAAACCGGATGGTGCATCAGGTGCACCGGGCCCTGGAAGGTGCCGAGGATTTGTTGGCCGATTTGTTGGATATTTCCAAACTGGACCAGCAGGCAATGAAGCCGGATCTGACCTGTCTCGATCTGGCTGCCATGCTGAAAGGATTGGGCGAAGAGTTTGAGGCGGTGGCTACCAATGCCGGATTGCAGTTCCGGCTCCGGGTTCCACCGGTATCACTTCGGACCGACCCCCGAATGCTGGCACGGATCGTCCGTAACCTGTTGAGTAATGCCTTCCGCTATACCCGTGAGGGCGGCGTAATGCTCTCTGTCAGGCAACGTCGGGATCGGCTGGCCATTGAAATCTGGGACACCGGTGTGGGGATCGAGGCCCACAAGCTGCAGGATATTTTCACTGAGTTTCACCAGCTACTGCCCCAGGGCACCGGCGGTCGCCAGGGCGTCGGATTGGGACTGGCCATTGTGGAGCGCATGGTGCGGGTTCTGGGTTACGGAATCCGGGTGACCTCACGGCCCGGCCGAGGTTCGAGATTTGAGGTGTCGATCCCGCTTGAACACCGGGTAAATGAGGCCTGGCGAAGCCAATCTCCAGCCGGAGGTGCCACCCACGGAAACTTTGACGGACTGGCGGTGTTGGTGGTCGACAACGAGCCCGCGGTGCTTGAAAGCATGGCTGCGTTGCTCGAAGGTTGGGGTTGTGAGGTGTTTCCGGCCGACGGCGAACCCAGTGCTCTGGACATGCTGAGTGAGGGCCTGGTCCCGGACGTGATTCTGGCGGATTTCCACCTGGGCAATAACGCGACCGGTTGTGAGGCTATCTACGCCGTTCGCCGTGCACTTGACCATGATGTTCCAGCGGCCATCATCACTGCTGACCGCAGTGATGAAGTGCGCACGCTGCTCAGGGCCCAGTATTTGCCCATCCTTAACAAACCCGTCAAGCCCAACCGTTTGCGGGCGTTGCTGGCCAGTCTTGCCGTCCCGTCAACCTGACCCCACGCGCTTGCGCTTTACGACTACACTTATTCCTGAACCAGTCCCTGGTTCAGGAGGCCGTCATGAGCCACACCGAGCATGCCCGTACCAAATTTCATCTGCATGATACCTACACCAACACCGTCCACATGGTGATTCTCAATTTTGAGCAAGTGACCGGCATTTGCGACCATGTCAGGCTAAGATCGCAGGACCGAGGGGCTTAGTGTCCCGCCTGGCAAGTAAAAAGGAGGAGGCAATGAGTGAGTTCAGAACCGAAAAAGACAGTCTGGGCGAAGTGGCAGTACCCGCAGAAGCCCTCTGGGGCGCCCAGACCCAAAGGGCCATCGACAACTTTCCGGTCAGCGGCCAGCCCATGCCGGCCGATCTCGTCAAGGCGGTGGTACTGGTGAAGTGGTCTGCCGCCCAGGCTAATGCTTCCCTGGGCTTGCTGGATGCGCCCTGTCGGGATGCCATTGTGCAGGCCTGCGGTCGGCTGAGCATGGGCGAGTTTGCTGACCAGTTTCCGGTTGACCGCTACCAGACCGGGTCCGGCACCAGTACCAATATGAACGTTAACGAGGTGGTGGCCGCTATCGCCCGGCAACAAGGGGTGGATGTAAACCCGAACGATCACGTGAACATGAGCCAGAGTTCGAACGATGTGATCCCCACGGCCATTCACATCAGCTCGGTGCTGGCGGTAAAGAACAAGTTGTTGCCGGCCATCTCGCACCTTCGCGGGGTGATTTACCAGCGCGAGGGCGAGCTGGCAGGGCAGGTGAAAACCGGCAGAACCCACCTGATGGATGCCATGCCCGTTACCCTCGGCCAGGAACTGAAAACCTGGCGGGAACAGCTGGCAGCAGTTGAAAAGCGGCTTGAAGCGGCGATGGACGAGCTGGCAGGCCTGCCCCAGGGGGGCACGGCGGTCGGCACCGGGGTGAATGCCGCTTCCGAGTTTGCCGGGCAGTTCATCAAGTTCCTCAAGATAAACAGTGGCTACAGTTTTCGATCCCTCAACCACAAGTTCGTAGCCCAGAGTGCGGTGGACGCGCCGGTGGCGCTGTCGGCCCAGCTCAGGGGCCTTGCGGTGGTACTGACCAAGATCGCCAACGATCTGCGCTGGATGAACAGCGGCCCCATTCATGGCTTATCAGAGATCAGCTTGCCGGCGCTGCAGCCGGGCAGCAGTATCATGCCCGGCAAGGTGAACCCGGTTATTCCGGAATCGGTGGCCATGGTCGGAGCCCAGGTGATGGGGCTGGATAACGCCGTGGCCATGGCCGGCCAGTCCGGCAATTTCCAGCTGAACGTGATGCTGCCGCTGGTGGGCGCCAACCTGCTGGATATGACCGGCCTGCTGGCCAATGCCACAACCATGCTGGCCGACAAGGCCATTCAGGGCTTTACGGTCAATGCCGATAACCTGAATGCCGGTGTGGGGCGCAACCCGGTGCTGGTGACGGCCCTGAACCCGGAGATCGGCTATGCGCTGGCGGCGGACATTGCAAAGGAAGCCTATCGCACAGGCCGGCCGGTGATTGATGTGGCGGAAGAACGCAGTGGCCTGAGCCGTCAGCGTTTGGAAGAACTGATGGATCCGCTCAAGCTGACCCGTGGAGGGCTCGCTTGAGCCAGTCCCGCCGGAGGTAGCCCGTGCTGTTGTCGCTGGAGTTGTTTGTCATGCTGGTTCTGGCCAACGGGTCTCCGGTGGTGGTGGCCCGGCTGTTGCACAATCGCTGGGACTGGCCGGTAGATGGTGACCGGCTATGGCGTGACGGCCGGCCGGTGTTTGGTCACAGCAAAACCTGGCGCGGGCTGGCCTCCGGTGTGCTGTCCTGTCTGTTATTCGCGGCCTGGCTGGGGCTGGGCTGGATTTTCGGGGCGCTGTTCGGCTTGCTGGCGTTGCTGGGGGATTTGCTCAGCAGTTTCATCAAGCGCCGCGCAGGGCTGGTGTCCAGTTCCCGCGCCCTGTGGCTGGATCAGCTGCCGGAAGCCCTGTTGCCCATGCTGATGGCCTGGTACTGGTTGCCGCTGGCGTTATGGCAGGCGGTTTCGGTGGCTGTGCTGTTTGCCATTGCCAACGTGGTGGTGTCGCCGCTGCTGTTCCGGCTGGGTATCCGCAAGCAGCCTCACTGAGGGCCTCAGGCCGGGCCCCGGGTGAGGGTATGCAGTGTCACTTCCGGCGGGCAGTTCAGCCGCACATTCAGCACCGAGGTTCCCGCCCCCGGCGAGGTATACCCCTGCATACCGTTCACCTGCCAGGAGCCCTTGCCGAGCCTGCGGGGACAGTCGGAGTCGAGGGTGACCGGAATGCCGCCGGGCAGGCAGATCTGCCCCCCGTGGGTGTGGCCGCATAAAAACATGTCATAGCCCGCGTGGGCCGCTTCGCGCCAGATTTCAGGCGTGTGGCTGAGCAGCAGGCTGATACCGCCTGCGGGAATGTCGTCGCCGGCCCGGTGCAGGTTGTGCACTTTGTAGTAATGGGCGTCGTCTACTCCGGCCAGGTAAATCCTGGCCTGTTCCCGTTCCAGTGGCACCATTTCATTCATCAGCAACCGGTAGCCCATGTCTTCCAGTGCCGGAACCATGCGCACGCTGTCGTGGTTGCCCAGCACCGCGTAGGTGTCTCCCCGGATCGCCTCCCGGAGCTTTTCCATGCCCGCCAGGGCGGCATCTACCGGGCCCCAGGTGCGCTGGCGATAATCGCCGGTCAGTACGCACAGATCGTAGTCCAGCGGTTCAATCTGGCGGATGACGGCTTGCAGGTTCTGCTCGTCCATGTCCACGTGCAGGTCGGTCAGGTGCAGTATCCTGAAACCTTCAAAGGCCTCGGGCAGGTCTGGCAGCACGAAGCTGTTGTGGGCGGTTCGCAGTTTGCGGCTGTTGCTCTGGGCCCGGTTAAACAGACCGACCGCCTGCAGGCAAAAACGGATGAAACCCGGCGCATTGGCGAGGTTTTCCAGGTGAAATGATCGCTTGTCGCGGCCCAGAACCAGGGCTTCGGATTCCTGCTCTATGCCCAGGCGCTGGCGGGCGTGTACCGGCCCCAGCCGAAGGCTTAGGCGGTAATGGAGAAGCTCGTCCTGATCTTCCGGTTCACGGACTTTTGCTGTCATGCTGGTTCCCTGATGCCGAGCGGGGCCTTATCTCTGGCCCCTGTTTTCATTATGGTGGCTGACAGGGCATGTGCAACCGCCCTGACATAATTTCATGTTGCGGTTGTGTCTGTTTATCATCGGTGGTCGTATACACGGGTATAACCTGTGCAACCAGAAACTGGAGACAAACTATGACCGAAAGCTGCAATATTCCGGGCCTGAATGTGCCGCGCAGCCGGTTCCCGACCCCGGAACAGGAACTGCCTGAAGCCGGCAGCGAAGCCCATGTGGTGCTGGCCGGTGGTTGCTTCTGGTGCGTGGAAGCGGTGTTCCTGGCTATCGACGGAGTTACCCGGGTTGAATCCGGCTATGCCGGCGGTTCGGCTGACACGGCGAATTATGAGGCGGTCTGTTCCGGCAGCACCGGCCATGCTGAAGTGGTAGATGTGCACTACAACCCGGAAAAGGTCGGTTTCGGCGAACTGATGCGGGTGTTTTTCTCGGTGGCCCACGACCCGACCCAGCTGAACCGGCAGGGCAACGACATCGGCAGCCAGTACCGGTCTGCCGTATTCTATGAAACCGATGCCCAGAAGCAGCTGGTGCAGGCCTACATCCGACAACTGGATGAGTCCGGCGTTTACCCGGCACCGGTGGTTACCACCCTGGAGCCGCTGACGGCGTTTTACCCGGCCGAGGCGCACCACCAGAACTTTGCGGCCCGTAATCCGTACCAGCCTTATATCATGGCCGTAGCCGCCCCGAAGATGGAAAAGCTGGCCAGCGCATGGCCGGACCGACTGAAACCCGAGTTCAGCCAGGACGACCAGGACCTGGCCTGAGGAGAATGCAATGAGTGTATCGGCATCAGGCTTTGACCTGACCCCGCTGAGCGAAGCGGACATTGAAGACAAGGCCAGCGCACTGAGCGCGGAAGAGCGACGGGTGTTGCTGGACCACGGCACCGAGCACCCGTTCTGCGGTACCCTGCTGGACAACAAGAAGACCGGGGTATACCACTGCCGGCTGTGTGACCTGCCGTTGTTCAGCTCCGATGCCAAGTTTGATTCCGGCACAGGCTGGCCGAGCTTCTTCCAGCCGTTTGACCCGGAACATATCCGCTACATTGAGGACACCAGCTTTGGCATGGTGCGAACCGAGATCCGCTGTGCCCGCTGCGACAGCCACCAGGGCCATGTATTCCCGGATGGTCCGCCACCCACCGGGCAGCGGTATTGCCTGAACTCGGTGTCTCTGGTGTTCCGGGAGACAGAGCATTCAGCATGAAACGACTGAACTTGAGCCCGTTAACTGAATCGGCAACCCTGCTGCGGCGCGCGGCTGTGGTGCTGGGGTCTGTGGGGCTGACGGCGCTTTATTCGTTACTGGTGTTGTTACGGGCGTTGTTCGGCAAACTGGACCGTCGGATTGTCGACAAGTACTGCCGGGAGTGGTCTACCGCGTTGCTGAAACTGGTACGAACCAGCCTGACCGTTCGCGGGGAGGTTCCGGACTTCAACGATGGCCGGCGGTATATCATCATGAGCACCCATGCCAGTCACTACGATATTCCGGTCAGCTTTGTTTCGCTGCCCGGCTCCATTCGTATGCTCGCCAAGAAAGAGCTGTTCAAGATCCCTTTGTTAGGCCAGGCCATGGCGGCCGCCGAGTTTCCGTCCATAGACCGTTCCAACCGGCAAAATGCCGTGCGTGACCTGGATCGGGCACGGGCGATGATGGAGAGCGGGATAGTGCTGTGGGCGGCGCCTGAAGGTACCCGGTCACCGGATGGTAACTTGCTGCCCTTCAAGAAGGGGTGTTTCCACCTGGCGCTGGACACCGAAGCGGTGATTGTTCCGGTGGCCATCCGGGGTATTCACCGGGTGCTGCCCGCCCGGAGCATGCAGATTAACCTCGGGCAGCCAGTCGATGTTCGGGTAGGAACTCCCATCGATACGGCAGGAAAATCCAAGGAAGACCTGGCCGGGGTCATGGAAGAAGTGCGCCTGAGGCTGGAGGGACTGCTGGGGGATGGCGAGGCTGGCTGATGCGCCAGCCTCGCGGACGGCAAGTGGTTCAGCTTGCTGCCATGGTGGAGAACAAATAACCGGTGTAACCAACGTACACCAGCAGCAACAGGGCACCATCTACCCTTGATATCAGCTTGCGCCAGCCGGTCAGGCCGAAGCCCATCACCAGCAAGGCCAGTGTCAGCCCGAACATCAGGGTCCAGTCCCGGTAGAGTACTTCCGGGGCGACCGACAGCGGCTCAATAACAGCGGCAAGGCCCACTACAGCCAGGATGTTGAAAATCCCGGAACCCAGAATGTTGCCAAGGATCAGGTCGTGCTCGTTCTTCTTTACTGCGGCCAGTGCCGATGCCAGTTCCGGCAAGGAGGTACCGATCGCGACGATGGTCAACCCGATAATCAGGTCGCTGATGCCCAGGCTCTGGGCGATGGTTACCGCGCCCCAGACCAGAATCCGGGAGCTGACAATCAACAGAACCAGCCCGACCACCAGCCAGATGATGGCGCTTTTCAGGGGCATGGGGTGAGCGATCATCTCGGTTTCGGTGTCCCCGGCCAGCGGATCTTCCTTGCCCTGATAACCCTGGTAGATAGACCAGCCCATAACGGCCGCAAAAACACCCAGCAGCACCCAGCCATCAAGCCGTGACAGTTTGCCGTCCAGCAGTTGTGCACCGGCAATCAGGGTCAGCACCAGCAGCAGTGGCAGCTCCTTGCGGATAACCTGGGGATGCACGGCAATGGGCGCGATGATGGCGGTCAGGCCGACAATCAGGGCAATGTTGGTAATGTTCGAACCGTAGCCGTTCCCCAGGGCTAATCCCGGGTTGCCATCTGAAGCCGCCATGGCGGAGACCGCCAGTTCCGGTGCCGAGGTGCCGAAGCCGATAATCACCATGCCAATCAGCAGGGTAGGCATGCCCAGATGCTTGGCCGTGGCGGCCGCACCTTCCACAAATTTGTCTGCGCTCCAGACCAGTAACACCAGCCCGGCAATAATGGCACCTATAGCCATCAACATAGGAAGACCTCGTTAGTTCAGGTTGTCGCCGCAGGTTACGCAGGCGAGGTCACAGTTGGCGCACAAAGATACAGTAAGTGGGCGTTTCAGGTCAGCCCCCGGGCTATCGGAAATACCGCTATACGGGGTGATCCGCATTGGCCCCTCGCTGGTATCAGACTAAAGTGGCGCTGATATTGTTAACAAAACAGGCGAGAATGGTCGCAAACAACATAGTTTGCCCGACACACGTCGATTGACAATCGCAATTTATTATTCCGATAAAAATCGGGATAATCGCGCTCAATCTCATACCGGAAGCATACGGCAGCGCCGCCTACCTCGCGCCCGACCGGCTTCCGACAGGCCGCTTTGCTGATCGTGGAGTGGCATCAGGCTTCAACACTAAGCTAGGGTGAAAACCAATGGCCGTAAGACAGGCAGACGTAGTGCTGGTCGGAGGGGGCGTCATGAGCGCTACTCTCGGCATGATGCTCAGGCAGCTGGATCCGTCTCTGGACATCGTCATGGTGGAGCGTCTTGACCACGTTGCCCATGAAAGCACCGATGGATGGAATAATGCAGGCACCGGCCATGCCGGCTACTGCGAACTGAACTACACCCCCGAAACCGAAAACGGCGATGTTGAAATTGCCCGGGCTTTGCAGATCAACGCACAGTTCGAGGTTTCCCTGCAGTTCTGGTCTTACCTGGTAGAGCAGGGCATTCTGCCCGAGCCGTCCACCTTTATTAACCGCACGCCGCACCAGAGTTTTGTCTGGGGCGAGAAAGACGTTGCCTTCCTCAAGCGCCGTTTCCAGAAGCTGAAAGCCCACCACCTGTTCCGGGAAATGGAATACACCGAAAACCCGGAAGACCTGGCTGAGTGGATGCCACTGGTTGTCAGCAATCGGAACCCGATGCAGAAAGTTGCCGCTACCCGCATCAAGCACGGTTCTGATGTGGACTTCGGCTCCCTGACCCGCAGCATGGTGAAGTGGCTGGAAACCCAGCCCAACTTTGAGCTGATGCTCAGCTGCCCGGTGCACTACATCGACCAGCGTGACAACGGCCGCTGGAAAGTCCGGGTGAAGAACCAGAAAACCGGTGAGCTGACGAAGCTGGAAGCCGGTTTTGTATTCCTGGGTGCCGGTGGTGGCGCGTTGCCGCTGCTGCAGAAATCCGGCATTGACGAAGCTCGCGGTTACGGTGGTTTCCCGGTGAGTGGTCAGTGGCTGGTGTGTCAAAAGCCGGAAATCGTGAAAGAACATCACTCGAAGGTTTACGGCAAGGCGCCCATCGGTGCGCCGCCCATGTCGGTTCCGCACCTGGACACCCGGATCATCAACGGCGAGCCGGCGCTGCTGTTCGGGCCGTTTGCCGGTTTCACCACCCGCTTCCTGAAGCAGGGCTCGTTGTTTGATCTGTTCGGTTCGGTACGGGCGACCAACCTGCGGCCAATGCTGTCGGTGAGCAAGAGCAACATGGACCTGACCCGGTACCTGATCGGCGAAGTGTTCCAGTCCCACACTGACCGTGTGGAATCCCTGCGCAACTTCTTCCCGGATGCCCAGGAAGATGACTGGGCCCTGCAGATGGCGGGCCAGCGGGTGCAGATCATCAAGCAGACCGCCGAAGGCGGTGGCAAGCTGGAATTCGGTACCGAGATTGTGGCCGCGAAAGATGGTTCGCTGGCGGCGCTGCTGGGTGCTTCCCCGGGCGCGTCTACCGCAGCCAATGCCATGCTGAATGTCTTGGAGCGCTGCTTCCCCGAGAAGATGCAGTCTGCTGAGTGGCAGGAGCGCATGAAAGAGCTGGTGCCGTCATACGGCCAGACCCTGGTGGAAGACGAGCAGTTGCTGAATAAAGTGCGTGAGCGCACACTTTCAACCCTGAATCTCGTTTGATATAACCAATCAGTATCGGCAGCGCCGAAAGTGCAGAGGACAGTGGGGATAACCCGCTGTCCGCCTTCAAGCTGAGTCTCCCGGTACCGACTGATTGCCGACAGCGTTGGAAAGAATGCTATGCTCGGAGGCAAATTGGCCTGACGGGGAAGCAGAGTATGACCAACGCGCAAGCCACGCCGCGTAATGGCGCAGAACTGTTCGTCCGGGCCCTCGAGAACGAGGGCGTAAAGTACATCTTCGCAGTACCGGGCGAGGAGAACCTGGATCTGCTGGAGGCGCTCCGGAAGAGCGACATCCGGTTGATCCTCAACCGCCATGAGCAGGCGGCAGGTTTCATGGCCGCCACCTTTGGCCGTCTGACCGGCCGGGTCGGGGTCTGCCTGTCCACCCTGGGGCCCGGCGCCACCAACCTGGTCACGGCCGCGGCCTATGCCCAGCTCGGTGGTATGCCCATGATGATGATTTCCGGGCAGAAGCCGATCAAATCCTCCAAGCAGGGGCTGTTCCAGATCCTCGATGTGGTGGACCTGATGCGGCCGCTCACCAAGTACACCCGCCAGATCTCCAACGCCAATACCATTCCGGCCAAAGTCCGGGAAGCGTTCCGGTTGGCATCCGAGGAGCGCCCCGGCGCCGTGCACCTGGAACTGCCGGAGGACATCGCCGCCGAAGTGCCGGCACCGGACACCCACATCTTCGCGCCCAGTGATGCCCGGCGCCCCTCGGCCAGCCAGAAGAGTCTGGAGATCGCTTGCGACATGCTCCGTGAGGCGAAGCACCCGCTGATCATGATCGGGGCCGGTGCCAACCGTAAGCGGGTCTCCCAGGCACTGATTCACCTGGTGAACACCACCAACATCCCGTTCTTTACCACCCAGATGGGCAAGGGCGTGGTCGACGAGCGCCATCCCCGTTACCTGGGCAACGCCGCCCTGTCGGCCGGAGACTTTGTGCACCGGGCCATCGACCATGCCGACCTGGTGATCAACGTCGGTCACGATGTGGTGGAGAAGCCGCCGTTCTTCATGCAGCCGGGAGGCAAGAAGGTCATCCATGTGAACTTCTCCGGGGCCGACGTGGACCCGGTGTACTTCCCCCAGCATGAGGTGGTCGGGGACATCGCCAACAGTGTCGAGTACATGGCGGAGAACTGTGGCATCTGCCACAACCACGACTTCACCCGTTTCATGGAAGTGAAGGCTGCCGTCGACCGGCACCTCCGGGACAAGGCCGAGGATGATCGCTTCCCGGTGATTCCCCAGCGCATTGTTCACGACGTACGGGCAATGGTGCCGGAGGACGGCATCATTGCCCTGGATAACGGCATGTACAAGCTCTGGTTCGCCCGTAACTATCCGGCCTACGACAACAACACCGTGCTGCTGGACAACGCACTGGCTTCCATGGGCGCCGGACTGCCCAGTGCCATGATGGCATCCATGCTGTACCCGGACCTGAAGGTGATGGCCATCTGCGGCGATGGCGGATTCATGATGAACAGCCAGGAGCTGGAGACAGCGGTCCGGCTGGACCTCAACCTGGTGGTGCTGATCATCAACGACAGCGCCTACGGCATGATCAAGTGGAAGCAAGCCCAGGAAGGGCTGGCGGATTTCGGGCTGGATTACCGCAATCCGGACTTTGTGAAATACGCCGAATCCTATGGCGCCACCGGTCACCGGGTTGTCCGCACCGAGGATCTGCGCCCCACCCTGGAACGTGCCCTCGCCGCTGGTGGCGTGCATCTGGTGGATGTACCCGTGGATTACAGTGAGAACCGTCGGGTGTTCGACGAGGAACTGGCGGAACTGACCCGGCAGCTTTAGTGTTGTGTCGCTGCGAATGCCGGCTGGCGGAAGCCAGTTTGCTCAGGGCAGGGTAAGGCTCCCGGCACCGGGAGCCTTTGTGGAAAATGGTTAGAGTTTGGCAAAGGCGGCATCAAAGTCCTTTGCGGCCGCATCGGTAAATTCAAAGCTCTTGCGAATGTAGGCCAGCGTGGCCTTTTCGGTATCGGTTACGCCGGGGCCGTCCTGGGCGGACTCGAATAAATCGGCAACCTCATCCTTCGATAACTTGCCTTCACCACGCCCGGTTGTGTGCTTGCGGGCCAGATCGAGCAGTTCTTTTTCGTATTTTTGTCCGTCTATCGTTTCGTAAGCCATAACAACACCAACTCCGTTTTCAAGGATTCGATACCCGGGCAGCCAGTGTGGGTGCGCCGGATATGGGGGGGGGCGAAAGGCTGTGCCATCCAACTGGCCTATCGGTTTTATCCAAGCACAGGGTTCGGAGTTGTGCAAATATTGGGCAGGTTGTTTTGGTGGGACATAAACGAAAAAGCCCCGGTTTACTGGTCACCACATCCAAGCTTTCGCGCAACAGTCTCGGCCTGCGTCGGGTTATCAATTGTTTATTTCGTTTGTTTTGTTTGTTTCGTTTGTTTCGTTTGTTGGTTATAGTGCTCCTTTATATATTTGTCGCTTTCACATCAGGGGGGAGATGCGATGTCTGCTCAGAAAATTGTGCATTTGCCTACGGCGGCCGAGGTGGAAGAGGCCAAACTCTCCAGTCGCACCCTGTCCAAGTACGCCGATGTAGATCGAGTACAGCTTTCGCTACGCGGCAGCAACGGCGAGTCTGACGAGTTGGTGCTGCCGGGGCATGTATTGCAGATTTTATTGGACGTACTGGCGGAGGTGTCTCAGGGTAATGCCATCAGTTTGATCCCCTATCATCAGGAAATCAGCACGCAGGATGCGGCCAACCTCCTGAACGTCAGCCGCCCGTTCCTTGTGCGGCTTTTGGAAGCTGGGGATATACCCTTCCGGAAGGTGGGTGCTCACCGGCGAGTTAAGCTGCAGGACGTATTGAGCTACAAGGAGCGGGTAGACGGCCAGCGGCAAGCAACACTGGACGAGCTGGCGCAACTGTCACAGGACGAGGGAATGGGGTACTGACAGGTAATGAGTAAATTTACCGCCGTTTACGATGCCTGTGTTCTGTATCCGGCGCCATTGAGAGATGCGTTAATGCGGCTGGCATTAACTGACCTGTTCAAGGCGCACTGGACAGATCGCATCCACGACGAGTGGATCAACGCGCTATTGAGGGCGAAAAAACATTCGCCGGAAAGTTTGTTGCGGGTGAAGGAGCTGATGGATCGGCACGTGCGAGATGCAAAAGTTTACGGTTACGAACCGCTTATTGAGGGGCTGGACCTTCCGGATCCGGATGATCGCCATGTGCTGGCCGCCGCAATCCGTTGTAACGCCAATGCCATCGTTACTTTCAACCTCAAGGACTTTCCTGATGCATCGCTTCGCCAGTACGATATCGAAGTAATTCACCCGGACGATTTTATTCTCTACCAGATCGACATGGCGCCAACGGTGTGTTGTCGTGCCTTTCAGGCCCAGCGGTCGGCACTGAAGAATCCGTCGCTCAGTGTCGATACCTTTCTGGCAACGCTGCAAAAGCAGCAATTACCCCAAACAGTTTCGAAGCTTCGGGAGTTTGCGGATTTTCTCTAACCACAGGTTCCTGAATGGAACACATGGGTTTGGCTGCTAACCCGGTGGAGCACTAGAGGCCGAAACTCCACAGACTGCATGTTAAGGAACTGCCGAGAAAACCTCGGTGGTTGCCGGTTTCGTATGTATGCGTCTAATCCTTGATCAAACTTTCCGGAAATGCCGGATAGTTCAAGTTATTCTGGTTTTGGCAGTTACTGCAAAATTTGCAACAACTGAACTCCTAAGGATTCTTTAGCAGTTCTGGCCCTGGCTTTTTCCAGCGGGCTGAGGCTGGAGCGCGGGGTTTTCTGGTTCAAGTGTGCAATCCGTCAAGCGCCGTTGATACTTGGTTGGCACCTCAAGAAAAAGCCGAAGGGCTGAAACGAAAAAAGCCCCGGAAGTCCGGGGCTTTTCTCTGGAAGGTGATGGAGACGGCGTCCACTGAAGTTGTCTTGTAACATATTGAATAAGTTGAGATGTCTTTGGGTATGCCTTTGAAAATACCCACATGCATACCCACATTAAGCACTCGCTACCCCTGGAACAGGCAGGAACTCAGAGCCCCAAGTTTGGGCTATCGAAGCACGATTAAGGGCTGTTCTTCGTTCAACATTTTTCAACATGAGCTATCAACGCGCTAGTCCACGATGAGTAAAACAATACTCAGTTGTTCCTCATAGCCTTAACTTCTGTCGTCGAAGTCCTCGGTGTAGTAATACATTACTTCGTCCAGTGGTTAGACAGGGCTTCCGCCTGTTCCATGATCAGTTCAATCGCTGCCGGCGCTTTATCCGGCGGATACTTGTAACGCTGCAACGTCCGCCGCACCAGAATCCTCAGCTTGGCCCGCACGCTTTCCCGCACCTGCCAGTCCACGGTGGTGGATTTTCGCAGCTTGTCGGTGATCTCCACGGCGATCTTCTTCAGGATCTCGTCGCCCAGCTCCCGCACGGCGCTTTCGTTGCTGGCCAGGGCGTCGTAGAAGGCCACTTCGTCCGGGTTCAGGCCGAGGGCAGCATCCCGTTCCATTTCAGCCTGGAACTGCTTGGCCATGGCGATCAGCTCTTCGATCACCTGGGCTGTCTCGATACCCCGGTTGTTGTACTTGCGCAGCGTCTCCTGCAGGCGGTCGGCGTACTTCTTCTCCTGCACTACGTTGTTGCGGGTTTTGGCCTTGATGTCGTCCTTGAGCAGCTTTTCCAGAAGTTCCACGGCGAAGTTCTTGTAGGGCATCTGCCGAACGTCTTCCAGAAACTCGTCAGAGAGCAGGCCGATGTTGGGCTTGTCCAGGCCGCACAGGGCGAAGACCTCCGTTACCCCTTCGGCCACCAGCGCGTTGTCCAGGATCTGCTTCAGGGCGGTGTTCTTCTCTTCCTCGGTCAGCTTCTTGTCTACGCTGGTGAACTTGGTGATGGCGGTCTTCACCTGCGACAGGAACGCCACCTCCTTCTGCAACGCCTGAGCTTCGTCCAGGGTGGCGCACAGTGAGAAGGCCTTGTTCATGGCCAGCACGGTATCCAGGAAGCGCTTCTTGCCATCATCCAGACTGAGCACGTAGTTCGCGGTGGCCAGCAGAACCTTGCGGGGCTCGGTGTCAAAACCGCTATAGCTGAATCCCTTGCTTTTGGGGCCAGGCGCAAACATGCCGTGGATGATGTCCAGCTTCTCGAGCAGGATGGCGTAGGCTTCCTCGGCACTGTGGGTGGGGGAGCCCTTGCCCTTGGCATCGGTGTAGGTTTTCAGGGCCTGCTTGAGCTCGTTGGCAATGCCGATGTAATCCACTACCAGCCCGCCGGGCTTGTCCTTGAACACGCGGTTTACCCGGGCAATGGCCTGCATCAGGTTGTGGCCCTTCATGGGCTTGTCCACGTACATGGTGTGGCAGCAGGGCGCATCGAAGCCGGTCAGCCACATATCCCGTACGATCACCAGCCTGAGCGGGTCGTTGATGTCCTTGAAGCGCTTCTCGAACCGTTTCTTGGTCTGCTTGTTGTGGATGTGCGGCTGCAGCAGAGCTCGGTCAGAGGCGGAACCGGTCATCACAACCTTGATGGCGCCTTTCTCTGGATCGTCGTCGTGCCATTCCGGGCGCAGTGCGACAATCTCGTTATACAGGTAAACCGCAATCTCCCGGCTCATGGCCACAATCATGGCCTTGCCGTCTATGGTGCTGGAGCGGGTTTCAAAGTGGTTTACCAGGTCTTTCGCCACCTGCTTCAGGCGCGGGCCGGCGCCGACCAGCTTCTCCAGCCGGCTCCACTCGCCCTTGGTTTTCTCGCGGCTGCCAACGTCTTCGTCGTCTTCAACCACTTCCTCCACCTGGTCAGACAACTCCTCGATCTGCTCGCGGTTGATGTCCAGCTTGGCCAGGCGGGATTCGTAGAAGATGGGCACGGTCGCACCATCGTCCACCGCATCCTGGATGTCGTAGATGGACACGTAATCGCCGAACACGGCTCGGGTGTCTTTGTCTTCGCTCTCGATGGGTGTGCCGGTAAAGCCGATGAACGAGGCATTGGGCAAGGCATCGCGCATGTGGCGGGCGTAGCCGAACTTGTAGGTGCCGTCTTTCTTGAGGGTGGCTTTCAGGCCGTACTGGCTGCGGTGGGCTTCGTCTGAGATCACCACGATGTTGTGGCGGTCGTTCAGAATCGGGTGGCCGGATTCGTCGTTCAGTAGCGCGAATTTCTGAACCGTGGTGAAGATGATGCCGCCGGATTCCCGCTCTGACAGCAGGCGGCGCAGGGTGTCACGGTCATCGGCCTGCACGGGCTCTTGCTTCAACAATTCCCGGGCCGCGCTGAAGGTGGCGAACAGTTGGCCGTCCAGATCGTTGCGGTCGGTGACGACAATCAACGTGGGGTTGTTCATCTCCGACTGTTGCAGCAGCTTGCCGGCGTAACAGCACATAGAAATGCTTTTGCCAGAGCCCTGGGTGTGCCACACCACCCCAGCTTTCTTGCTGCCCGGCAGAACCTCGTCGCCGTAGGTGGCCCGCTTCTCGCTGATACCATCGCCGCTCATATCCCGAGCGGCAATCACAGTTGCACGAACAGCCTCACGCACCGCATGGAACTGGTGATAACCAGCAATCTTCTTGATCAGTTTGTCGGAATCCGTCTCGAAGATTACGAAGTACCGGATGTAATCCAGGAACAGCTCACGGTCGAAGAAGCCCCGCACCATGGTTTCCAGCTGCCATTCCAGCAGGGGCTTGTCGTCCTCATGCTTGATGGTGCGCCAGGGCATGTAGCGTTCCTGGCTGGCGGTTAGGGAACCCACGCGGGCCAGATAGCCGTCGCTGATAATCGCCGCCTCGTTGTAGGCGAACAGATCGGAGCATTCGTCTTTGTAGGTCTGGATCTGGTTGTAGGCATCCCAGATGTTCACGTTCTCGGCACCGGGGCTCTTCAGCTCCAGTACCGCCAGGGGCAGGCCGTTGATAAAACAGACCACGTCCGGCCGGCGGAGCTGTTTGGAGCCTTCGAGGGTGAACTGGTTGATGGCCCGGAAGCGGTTGGCGGACAGGTCGCCGAAGTCCACCAGAAAGGCCTGGTCGTGAACTACCTTGTCGTCGCGCTTGTACTCCACCGGTACACCATCCAGCAGCAGGCGGTGGAAGGCCCGGTTGCTAATCACCACATCCAGGCTTTCGGGTTTGCGGACAACGGCCACAGCTTGCTCAACGGCGCTCTGGGGCAGGTGAGGGTTGATGCGGTGAATAGCCGCCTCGAGATCCGCCAGTAACAATACCTGCCGGTAATCGGCCCGTTCCGGGGCTTCGCCCTCTGGTGCCAGGTCTGGCCCGTGGGCGATCTCCCAGCCGCCTTCGGCAAACCATTGCAGGCATTGTTGTTCCAGCTGATCTTCCGTCATACCTCAGTCCTTATTTCCCTTCACTTCTGACATCGGCGGGCTCCCTCAGCAGCAGGAAATGCTCAATCAGCCGGATCATCAGGGTTTTCTGATCCGGCAGGCTTTCCGCCACCAGCAGGGCCAAGGCCACCAGGGTGTTGTCATTAATCAGTTGTTCTACCGGTCGCGCCAACAAAGCGGCGTTGCGGCGCAGATACCACAGAAACAGAAACGAGCCACAGCGCTTGTTGCCGTCGGCCAGCGGGTGGTTCTTGATCACGAAGTAGAGCAGGTGAGCGGCACGGGTGGCCACGTTCGGGTAAAAGAGCTCATCACCAAAGCCCTGCTCGATAGTGGCCAACGCCGAAGCCAGGCCGTCACCCCGTAACTGGCCGAACAGCTCGGTGGCCTCGCCCTTGGCCATGAGCGTTTGCTTGAGTTCGCCAATGGCTTTTAGTGCCTCGTCCAGCTCCAGCGGCTGCATATCCGGCTGCTTGATGCCAACCTCGGCCAGCTGCTGCTCGTCGTAGCCCTGCAGCAGGCTCCAGGAGCGGGCGTAGTCGCTGATTACCCGGGCGACGGCTTCGCCTTCGTTGGACACCAGGCCTTGATTGGTGAGGGTGCGGCTCAGCAGGTCAACGGCCTGCTCAAACTCGATGCCGCGCTCGGCCAAGCGGCGTTGATTGAGGGTGTAGCCCTGAACGAGGTGGTCTTTGAGAACCTGGGTTGCCCATTTACGAAATTGCACGCCACGCTGGGATTTCACCCGGTAGCCAACAGAGATGATCATGTCCAGATTGTAGTGATCAATGTCCCGCTGAACCTGACGCTTGCCCTCTTGGCGAACTATCCGGAATTTCCGGATAGTTGGTTCTTTCTCTAGTTCGCCCTCCTGGAACACATTGCCCACGTGCTCGTTGACGGTGCGCACGTCTTTGCCAAACAGCTCCGCCATCTGGACTTGGCTGAGCCAGACGGTTTCCTGCTCCAGTGCCACTTCCAGCTGCGCCTGGCCGTCGGTTGAGGTGAAGATTCGTACTTGTTGTTCAGCCATGACAGTTCCTTGTCGTTGTTTACAAGCCGCTCAGTATAGTCAATGGCTTATGCATCGTGCTCTGTGCCCGGCTCTTTACTGAAGTTTGTTGTTTTCAGCTCCTGCCGCACTTTGTCCAGCGGCCCGCTCAGCGCTTTTTCCAGCCGGGTCATGTGCTCCACCAACCATTCGACCATCTCGGGCCAGTTGGCCTTGTTGTAGCCATCGACAGGCTTTTCATACTGGATACGGCACGCAATCTTGTCTGGTAGGGGCAGCCATACCAGTTCGTTACCAAAAGCAGTTTCAATCTGGGATTTCATGGTCTGCAGTCGGTCAAATACAAAGCGGTTCGCCTCGGCACGGCTGCTTTGCATACTTAATCCAACACGCACTTCATTTTTGCCAAAGATTAACTGGTAACCCATGCCACTGATCCCGGAGCCAGCATTTAACCAGTGATCTTTGGCTGGACTGATGTTGTTAAACAGCGAGCAGTTACTACGGCCAAAGGCCTCCAGGGTTTGTTCCCAGAAAGACAGACGCAGCGTATGCCGGCTCTTTTGTTCATTGCTGGCGCTCTTTTCCTCGGCCTCCTTGGCCATCATGCCAATCATAAAGTCCGAGGCTTCCGGGGTGGGGATGATCTGCTCCACGTTCAGGAACAGCTCTGCACCGGCCTGGTAGGGCGTCACCTTGAAGCACTGGCAGTTGACGCCGAATTGGCTCAGCCAGAGCACGGTGTTGGTGACTTCCTTGCGGTAGTGCGCGGCCACCAGAATCAGGCGCTGGCTTTTCAGGGTATTGAGCTGCACTGATTGCAGATCGTCGGCCTGCAGGAACTCCAGCAAAACGCTCTCTGCATCGGCTGGGGCGCTGCCTTCGTTCTGGGCTTTCTGGTTAAGGTAGCGCTGGAAGATCTCCACCACCTGCTGCTTTTTGAGGTTGGCGCAGTAGCTGGCGTACTTGAGCGCCTGCCACACCACATCCCGGCCGCTGTCATCGAGCTTGTTTTCGATGATGACCAGATTGCCTTCCTTGTCGATGGCGAGTAGATCGAGCCGCTCACGGGTATCGTCGAAGCCGTCGAACTCTTTCTGGATAATCAGCAGCTCGTCGCCGTCGCCTTGGATCAGCGCCTGGGGGTAGTTCTCCAGCCATTCCTGCAGGTGTTTGCGCTCGGTGAAGCCGAGGTCACTGAAACGTTTTACTTCCAGGGGGTTGATGCGGTTGGCGGTGGGGTCGATTTTAAACATTTGCTGGTTCCGCCTCTTCCGCTAGCTGACCCTCTGCGTCGGATAGGGAGAGTTCGCCGGATAGGAGTTTGGGGAGCAAGCTATCCCGCAAATTTGCGAGTGACGCCTTATTTAACTGGTAGTTGCATATGCCCTCAAATATGGGAGTCACGATTTTTTCGAAGCACTGGAGTAATGCATCATCGGGAATTATAAGGGGCATCTGTTTGATGGTCTTCGAGTTGACGGCAGTCGCTATGGAAGATGTACTGCCTAAAGTCGAATAGTCAAACTGACTGAGACATAGGTAAGTCCAATAGCTGCCTGGGCTGTTGGTGCTAATCCTGAAATGGGCGATCGCTTCATTAGTGGCCATGTCTGTTTTCGCGATAACAACCCTACCCAGGGTGAGCTTGAAGCTCAGAAGAACTGTGCCTTCAGGGCAAATTTTAATTTTGAATTTGTCAACGGCCTCTTGGGTCAAGTACTCATCGCTATCAGTTGCAAAGACATTTCCTTCGCCCATCTTTCTTATCGATAGCCACTTAACGTGATCTGGGCTCCCGGAGAACCATTCTGGCTCCTTCCTTGGCGGTGTTTTTCCAATAGTAATTTGAAACTGAGACTCCGCTGATTTGACGTCCCACCCCTCCGGAATCTCCCCCAACTCACTATCCTGCATAGCCGACGGAAACAGCTCGGCGGTGGCGCGGAGCTCGGCGTATTGCTCGGGCTGTTCGGTCTGGAGGCGGGTTAGCTCCGCTTCGCCTTTGCCGGAAATGGCCTGCATGGCGGCGAGCAAAGCGTCTTCATCGCTGCCGCCGGCTTCCAGTACGGCGATCTTGGCTTTGACCGGCTCGAAATCGACAAACCAGCTTTTGAAGATGGCTTGGGCCATCTGATCCAGAGTGTGGTTGATTCGGTGGTTAACGTTAATTTTGTTCTCAAGGGCAGCTGCTGTCCCAACAATTGCATTACGTTCGGTTTGGGGCGCAACGGGTATTGGGAGGCTTCTTATGTCCTTCAGGTTTAGCGTTTTTTGAACCGTTGTATTGAGCCTGGCATCAATCAAATGTTTGGCGGTGCTGCTCAGGAGAACGTACCTTAACCAAGTTCGAAGTGTTGGGTCTTTTAATCTGACTACTGCGAGCGCTCGAGCAGCATTCCAGCCAGCCATGCTCTCATCGACAATCGCACAATCGCCAGGGTTTCCAACGAGCGTGATTAGCAATTCGTTGCCAGATAGGCTTGTTCTACGGTACTCATGGTTGACTGTTTCGCTAATGCGAAAGTCGGGTTCACCAACCACTGCGCCGTTCTTGACATCTGAGACTTTGATTAAAGGTACTCCAGACGCATAGTGGTTTCCGGGATACATCACCCCTACGGCGATCGATTTGGGGTCGGCAAGTAGATCTTCAAATCGCACAAAATCCCAGTGAGCTGGTGTGCTGCCTCCTGCATTCGTCCAAATCTCTCTAAGGTCAGCGCTCATTCCAACCCCCATCATGCTGCTTGATCTCAGTCCCCGGACTCCAGTTATTCGAAGCTAGTCTCTGTTGCTTCGTCAGAGCCTGGTTACTAGATAATGGAGCCAGCTTACTAGATAACAGCGCTGACTTACTGGATAAGGTTGCCTTCGTATCCAATTGCGAGAGAAGGGCCCTTCCGAATACTGGCGGGACTGTGCGCCTGCCAAGTGTTATAATTTCACAGGTCATTTCGTTCCGGAGTCGCCCCATGGTTCGTAAAAAAAGCTCAGACAAGGTATCAGTTTCCCGCGCCAGCATTCTGAGAGCTGTCGCCAGTTCAAGCGCCATCGAGACCGGTGAGGGAACCGAGGTCATCGAGAAGCGTCTGAAGTCTCGCTCGCGCCGCACAAGAAAGTTAGCGTTGGCTTCCTGATTCACGATAAACCGGCTCACTGTTGTGCCTCCAGAACGTCCTGGATCAGGCGTTCAACGTATTGATAATCTCCGTCTCGCCCCGCCTGAATGGCTTTAAAGTAGAAGTCCTTGTGTTCATCCCAAAGGCTGTAGTCGAGCGGCTCGGCACCGGCCTTGGTGGCCATTACATCCAGTAGTAATCGCGATATCCGCCCGTTGCCCTCCCGAAAAGGGTGAATCAGGATGAACTCCACATGCACTTCGGCGAGGAAAGCGACCAGTTCTTCGTCGCTCATCTCGGGAAGCTCGTAAAAACGGGAGAGATAGCGCGCTTCAAATGTCTCTGCCAGCTTTGGAATCTGGACCGGTGACGCAAACCGGATGTTCGGCTTGGACATGTCAACGGTACGACTCTGGCCTGCCCAGCTATACACATTACCCAGCCAGGCACGATGCCACTGGCAGAGCGTCTCGAAGGTGAGCTCTTCCGGGAAATTGTCGAATACCTGTAGGTAGAGTTCTTCAAGCAGGTCTGTCTCTGCTATGTTCATTTCCTCCGGGTCGGTAATTCCTGGGAGATTACGCAATACTTTGTTGTCGGAGCCCGGCTGGTACTCGCCCTCGCTGCCGGTAATGTCGTAGCGACTCATAGCGATGGCCTCATTTGCAGAGGACGCTCAGAGTTCATACCCCAGCCCCCCAAGATTCCGCTTGATCTCAGCCTCCAGCCGGTCACTCTCTGCAAACTGCTCCCGTAACTGTCCGGTCAATCGCGCCATCTTCACTGCAAAGGGCTCTCCATCGTCTTCCTGCTCCTGAGCACCCACATAGCGCCCCGGTGTCAGCACAAAGTCGTGCTTCTTGATTTCATCCAGGCTGGCGGATTTGCAGAAGCCGGCGACATCCTCATAACCCTCACCACGCTGCCAGGCATGGAAGGTGTCGGCGATCTTGGCGATGTCGTCGTTGGTGAAGTCCCGCAGGACCCGATCCCGCATGAAGCCCAGGTTGCGGGCGTCGATGAACAGGAACTCTTCCCGGCGGTCGCGCTTTTTCTCGTTGCGCACCATGCCGTTGGCTTTGTCTTTGGTCAGAAACCAGATACACGCCGGGATCTGGGTGTTGGTGAACAGCTGGCCGGGCAGGGCGACCATGCATTCCACCAGGTCTTCTTCCACAAGGCGTTTACGGATTTCGCCTTCGTTGTTGGTGTTGGAACTCATGGAACCGTTGGCCAGCAGCAGGGCCATGCTGCCGGTGGGCGCCAGGTGGTGGATCATGTGCTGCATCCAGCCAAAGTTAGCGTTGCCCTTGGGCGGGGTGCCGTACTTCCAGCGCACGTCGTCGGCCAGGGATTCGCTCCACCAGTCTCTGATGTTGAACGGCGGGTTGGCCATCACAAAGTCGGCGCGCAAGTCTGGGTGCTGGTCGTCCAGGAAGGTGTCGGCGTTTTTCTTGCCGAAGTTGAAGTCGATGCCCCGGATGGCCATATTCATGGCGGCCAGCTTCCAGGTGGTGGGGTTGGACTCCTGGCCGTACACGGAGATGTGCTTTTTCTGTTCAGAGGCGTCGTAGTGCTGCTCGCTGGCGTGTTCCTCGATGAACTTGTCGCTGGAGACAAAAAATCCGCCGGAGCCCATGGCCGGGTCGTACACCCGGCCGGAGTAGGGCTGCAGCATTTCGACAATCAGGGTGACGATGCTCTTGGGGGTGTAATACTGGCCGCCCTGCTTGCCTTCGGCGAGGGCGAACTGGCCCAGAAAGTATTCGTACACATGGCCGAGGATATCTTTGCTGTGCAGGCTCAGCTTCTCGCCCTCGAATACCGGCCGGGTGAAGGAGGTGTCGGAGAAGGTGTTGATCAGGCCCAGCAGCTTGTCGTTGTCCAGCTGGTACTGGCTGATGCGGTTGAGGATGCCCTTGAGCTTGGCGTTGCTCTTCTCGATTTCTTCCAGGGCGTTATCGACCAGCCAGGACACGGAGCGCAGCTTTACGTCGTTGCCGGCATCGTCTTTCCAGAGCACGGTGCCCACGGGCAGCACGGCTTTCTCTTTCAGGGTGCTCCAGCGGGCGGGCTTGGGTACCCAGAACACGTTGGCCTCGCGGTAGTAATCTAATACTTCCAGTTCTTCCAGCAGCGCTTGCTGGTAGTCCTCGTCGCCGTCGTAGTCTTCCGGCGGCAAGTAGTAGATGTCGTCGTTCTCATCCTTGAACCGCTCCAGCAACTCCTCCTGGCGCTCCTCGAAGGCATCGGAGACGTACTTCAGGAAGATCAGGCCCAGCACCACATGCTTGTAGTTGGCGGCATCCAGGTTGGCGCGGAGCTTGTCGGCGGCTTTCCAGAGTTTGTCGTCCAGGGCTTTGAGGAATTGCTGTTCCGTGTTGTTCATTGCTCGGTTGTTCCCTATGAGAAGTTACGGCTTTCGTTCTCTGTTAAAGCGTAAAGGCACGGAGCGACAGGCTGTGTCGGTTCGTGCCTTGGATTGTTCCGGAGCGTAACGGGCAATACCGGGGGTGTATTGCTTGCTAACCACTCGATATAGGGTTGTTTTACGTTACTTGGTGGGGTTAGGCAAGGTTAAGCGCCGATGACACCTGAAGAAAAAACGGAAGGTCAGAAACGAAAAAAGCCCCTGAAATCAGGGGCTTTTCTCTTGGAAGGTGGTGGAGACGGCGGGAATTGAACCCGCGTCCGCCAGCACTAGGCCTTGAGATCTACATGCTTAGTGTCCTTCTATTGTTTTAACCTCAAGCGACCCGAAGGCCAGGGTGCAAGAGGCGAGCTCTTTAAATCTTAGCCTTTAGCCAGTGAGCTCTGGATAAAGGAGCATCCCGTAAGCGATGACGTCCTGAGATGTTGCTTCCGAGCTACGGGCGACCCGGTCAGGACGACTAGCAGCTTACGCTGCTAGTGCGTAGTTTTCGTCGTTTGCGACTATTGCGTTGCAGCTTTGGATTAACGAGATTGGCTGCCATCTCGACATGCACCCAAGGGTTCGCCACCAGCGTCGAAGCCATGTCGTCCCCTCTTACTTGGAGTATATGTGGGCGGCTCCCGATACTTCAAGGGGTGTTTCACTATCGTGGCGGTTATTTGTACCTATCCGTATCACGACGCAGCGCGAAGATCCATACCCCCTCCTTGTGTCCCAGCCTCAGGTGTTGGCTTCGCGCATAATTCGCTGCTTCTGCCTGTTCCAGTCCCGCTCTTTTTCTGTCGCCCGCTTGTCGAACAGCTTCTTGCCTTTTACCAGGGCGATCTCGCACTTCACTTTGTTGCCTTTCCAGTATAGCGCCAGCGGGATACATGTGTGCCCGGCCTGGTTGACCTGGCCGATAATCTTTGCAATTTCCTTGGCGTGCAGCAGCAGTTTCCGGGTGCGGGTGGGGTCGGCAATCACATGGGTAGACGCCGTATTGAGCGGTGTAATGTGGGCGCCAAGCAGCCAGGCTTCGCCGTCTTTGAGCAGGACATAGGCATCCACCAGTTGCGCCTTGCCGGCACGCAGAGACTTCACTTCCCAGCCAAGCAGGGCCAGGCCCGCTTCGAAGCGTTCCTCAATGTGGTATTCGTGCTTTGCCTTCTTGTTCAGGGCAATGGTGTTACTGGTTGGTCCGCTTGCTTTCTTCTTGCTCATGAATCCTGTCCGGGATCGGAAGAATGACTTGGCCGGCGGTTAATAGAGGGCCGGCAAAGCGGGCATTGTAGCTCAGGTCTGCCAGACGGGTCACGATTTCGCCGCCGGGGTGCCACAATGGTCGTTTACCGCCGCCGGCATCGGCTACAATAAGCGGCTATAGCTTTTCAGGGGCCGGAATGCCGCACAAGTACCAGACATCCATAGGGTCGTTTACTCGTAAATCCAGCTTCTTCTGGGCCTCGGTTGGTGCAACCGTGGGCCTTGCCAACCTGTGGCAGTTTCCCTACCTGGCCAGTATTCACGGTGGCGGTCTGTTTATCCTGTTGTACCTGGCGTGCCTGTTGCTGGTGGCTTTGCCACTGATGGTGACAGAGGCGGTGTTCGGGCGGCACTCCCGGCACGGGATCGTGCTGGCCATGGATGGCTTTGTGCGCAACGCCGGCAGCCACCGCTTGTGGCACCTGACCGGTCCCCTGAGTGTGATTGCAGCCTTCCTGGTACTGTCATTTACCGCAGTGTTTGGCGGCATTGTGCTGGCCTATGTGTTTGCCGGTGCTTCCGGCCAGTTCAGCGGTGCGACCACAACTTCCGCTTCGGCGGTGCTGGCCGAGCTGGTTTCAAGCCCGGAGCGTTACCGGGAGTTTATGGCCTGGCACGGGTTCTTCCTGCTACTGGTACTGGCGGTGTCGGCACGGGGTGTCGTGAAGGGATTGGAGCGTTCGCTGCGCATTGTGGTGCCTTGTACGTTAGTGTTGCTGGCGGTGTTGTTTGCCCTGTCCGCCGGGCATGGGCGGCTGGAATCCGGGGTTGATCACATTCTGACCTTCCGGCCGGAACAGTTAAGCCTCGACAGCATCAAGGCAGCCTTCTTCCATGCCTTTTACACCTTGGGGCTCGGGGTTGGGGTATGGGCGATCTTTGGTGCCTACACCACGGCGGAAACCCGCCTGAAACGATCCATTCTGGCGGTGGTGCTGATGGATACCCTGGTGGCGATTGTTGCCGGTGTGATGATGTTTTCCATTGCGCTTGACGGCACCAGCCTGGATGGCGAGCGAGGCTTCAGCCTGTTGTTTGTCTCGCTGCCGGTGGCACTGGCCCAGGTGCCGTTCAGCCAGGTAGTGATCACCGCGGTATTCCTGCTGGTGGTGCTGATTGTCTGGGCGACCTCTATCTCCCTGTTGGAGCCCGTGGTGGGCTGGTTGCGGGAATGGCTCGGCGCGCCAAGGGGATGGTCTGTGGTGTGTGTGGGCCTGGCGGTGTGGCTGGCGGGCCTGGCCTCGCTGTTTTCGTTCAACGTCTGGGCCGATTATCAGCTGGCAGGTGCCACGGTTTACCGCTGGCTGGAGCTGGTGACCGGCGGCATCCTGATTCCGGTGGTTGCCATGCTTGTTGCCACCTTCGCCGGCTGGTGTCTGACTCGCCGCTACAGTGCGCAGATTCTGGGCGATGCCCCGGCGTTTTTCCGCAAGCTCTGGTATTGGGTGATGCGGCTGGTGCTGCCGGTTGTGGCGTTGTGGGTCGGTATTCAGTACACCATCTTTTCATTGTCTAATCTTTGTGATCACGGCAACGATGCGATCTGGTGCGGGCCGGGTACGCCGGTTGCCGAAGCTTCGGCGCCGGTTGAAAACGCCCCAAACGGGCCGGATATCCAGTATCATGGTGAATGACCCATCGGCCGGTGACAGCGGTTGGTGTCAGTAGTAGTAAAAAAGCGCAGGAATTCCGTTTTACATGGCTCATCAGATTGATAAAACCGCGCTGGTTATGCATTCGGCCGAACGCATGTTCCACCTGGTCAACGACGTGGCGCGTTATCCCGAGTTTCTGCCCTGGTGCGCCGGGGCGGAAGTGCACGAGCGTACCGATGCCGAGATTATGGCGTCACTGGAAATCGCCAAGGGTGGTGTGCGACATCGCCTGACTACACGCAACCAGCTGCTGATGCCGGAAAGCATCGAAATGAAGCTGGTGGATGGCCCGCTCAAGAACCTGACCGGTCGCTGGCATTTCCGGTCGCTGGACGACAATGCCTGCAAGGTTATCCTCACGCTGGAGTTTGAATTTGGCGGCTCGTTGTCCCGAATGACCTTCGGCCCGGTCTTCAATCAGGCTGCCAACACCATGGTGGACGCCTTCTGCCGTCGCGCGGATGAAATCTATCGCGGAGGATTGGTGTAATGCAGGTAGAGGTGGCATACGCCCGGCCCGACAAGCAGCAGATTGTGCCGGTTAAGGTTCCGGAGGGCGCTACGGCGCTGGAGGCGGTAAAGCTTTCGGGTATTGTGGATATCTTTCCGGAAATCGAGCCGGACGCTATCGATATGGGCGTGTTCGGCAAGGTGATCAAAGATCCGGCCAGCCACGAGTTGCGGGAAGGCGACCGGGTAGAGCTGTACCGGCCGCTCAAGATCGACCCGAAACAGGCACGCCTGAACCGGGCCAAAAAGAAAGCCTGAAGCTTAGTAGGCTGGGGTTTCTTCCAGCAGCTGGGCTTCGTAGTGGCTGTACTGGTCGCCGTTGTAGTAAACGATGATGCGTTGTTCTTCGATGTCACCACCCCTTCGCTGGAAGGTGTACACGTAGTATTCCCTGGAAGGATCGACCGGGTTCAGCATCAGCGGGCTGCCCAGTACCGCGTGTACCTGGCTGCGTGGCATGCCTTCGGAGAGTTCAGTCAGCTCTTCGTCGGTAACAATGTTTCCCTGCTGTACGTTGATCTTGTAAACGCCGGGGAAGACGCAGCCTGACAAGGATAAAATGCCAATAAGAATGATAGCGGTGAGCTTTTGCATCGCCAGGGGAAATCCTCTATCTTGAAATCGCCTGCCTTTGGCAGGTGTGAAACGGGTTTAACCGTTGAACGGCGGCTTCATCATACCGGAAGCCGTAAGGCACACCAACGAGTGAATAGTAGCATGCCATCTGAAAACGCCGAATTACGAAAAGTCGGTCTTAAGGTTACTCTGCCCAGGGTGAAAATCTTCAATATTCTGGAGAACGCCAAGGAGCATCATCTGAGTGCTGAAGACGTCTACAAGAAGTTGCTCGACCAGGGTGACGATGTGGGCCTTGCGACCGTTTACCGGGTGCTGACCCAGTTTGAGGCAGCTGGCCTGGTATTGCGCCACAACTTTGAAGGCGGCCATGCTGTGTTCGAAATGGCCGGCGACGATCACCACGACCACATGGTCTGCACCCAGACCGGTGAAGTGATCGAGTTTGTGGACGAGGTCATCGAAGAGCGTCAGCAGAAGATTGCGGCAGAACACGGCTACGAGATTGTCGATCACAGCCTGATCCTGTACGTAAAACCTCTGAACGCCGGTAAGAAGTAATCAAACGATAAAAAAAGGGGCCAGCAAGTGCCGGCCCCGAAGCTCTCCGAATCGAGAGGGGATTTCAGTGATGGGTCGCCTGGCCCTTTACGAACATCTCCCGGGCATGGGCAATGGTGTGCTCGGTCATGTCCACGCCACCCAGCATTCTTGCTACCTCGCTGATCCTGCCCTGGTCATCCAGTGCCTCAATGCGCGAGTAAGTCGCTTCTTTCTCAGTAAACTTGCTGACAAACAGGTGCTGATGGCACTGGGCGGCCACCTGCGGCAAGTGAGTCACACACAGTACCTGGCCGTTATCCCCCAGTGACCGCAGCAGTCGGCCCACCACTTCGGCAGTGCCGCCGCCAATACCTACGTCCACTTCATCGAACACCAGCGTGGGTGTTGTGGAGGTTTGTGCCACAACCACCTGGATGGCCAGGCTGATCCGTGACAATTCACCGCCGGAGGCCACCTTGGCCAGTGGGCGCGCCGGCTGGCCGGGGTTGGCGCTGACCAGGAATTCGATATCTTCCATGCCATGGGGTGCCGGCTCGTTGTCAGTATTGCCGCTCAGGTGGGTGACAAACTGCATGTTGGGCATGCTTAGCTGGGCCAGTTCCCGGGCAATCCGCTGGTCCAGTTCCATGGCGGCCTGTTCCCGTTTGGCAGACAGCTGTGCTGCCAGCTCATCGAATTGTTTGCGCAGGTTTTCCCGCTCAGCTTCAAGCTGTTCCAGGCTGCCTTCGCCGCCGTCCAGTTCGGCCAGTTCTGCAGCTAGGCGCTGGTGCAGTTCCGGCAACTCTTCCGGGGTAATCCGGTGCTTGCGGGCCATCTGGTAAATGGCGCTCAGGCGTTCTTCCACCTCGGCTAACCGCGCCGGGTCGGCTTCATAGTCGTCAACAAACCGGCGCAGGTTGTCGCCGGCTTCGGAAATCTGGATCTGTGCTTCGTTCAGCATCTGCAGGGTATCGGCCAGTGCCGGGACTTCCAGCGGCAGTTGCTCCAGTTGCTGCAGGGCCTGGCGTACCAGGGCGGCTGCGCTGGTGTCATCTTCGGTGCAGAGCAGGGCGGCCTGGTGACTGCTGTGCAGTACTGCATCCGCCTGGCTCAGCTGGGCCTGCTCCTGCTCAAGGGTCTCCTGTTCGCCGTCTTCCAGTGCCAGCCGGTCCAGTTCCTCTACCTGGTAGCGAAGCAGTTGCAGCCTGGCCTCGGCTTCGTCGGCGTTGTGCCGGCGCTGTTCCAGTTTCTGTCGGGTGGCGTTCCAGACTTTCCAGGCGTTGCGGGCCTGGTCGGCCAGTTGTTCGGCGCCGGCGAACTCGTCCAGCAGTTTGCGGTGGGTGTCTTTGCGCAACAGTGACTGGTGCTGGTGCTGGCTGTGGATGTCCATCAGCAGGCCGCCCAGTTCTTTGAGCTGGGACAGCGGGCAGGGCTGGCCGTTAATAAACGCTTTGCTGCGGCCATCTTTGCGGATGGTGCGGCGCAGGATGCAGTCTTCCTTGTCATCCAGTTCGTGGGCTTCAAGCCATTGCCGGGCTTCCGGAATTCTCGAGATATCGAAACTGGCGTTGATATCGGCACGCTCGGCTCCGTGGCGCACAGCTCCGGCGTCTGCGCGGCCGCCCATGGCCAGGCCTAGGGCATCCAGAACGATAGACTTGCCAGCACCGGTTTCGCCGGTGAGTGCTGTCATGCCCTTGCTGAACTGCAATTCAACCCGTTCAGCAATGGCGTAGTTCGAGACCGTCAGTTGGATAAGCATGCTGATTACCTCCGTTCAGAGTCTGTTGTCTCTGAAAATTTCGAATACTGTGATTCCATACAGTTGCTGTGAATATATACAGGGTTTTTCCTGTTTGCAAATAACCTGTGCCCCGAATTTGTAAAGAATGCATCCCGGAAGGTTGAAACCCGCCCGGCGGGCCCCATATTCGTTCGCAAAGTCGTATTTTCCTGCCCTGAAACGGGCGGGGCTTAAACCAGCCGCAGGCCTTCGGGCCCTGGGAAAATCCATCAGGAGTTGTCATGAGTGCTGACGAAAAGCGCAACGAACAGGTAGAAGAAGAGCTGAACGAAGCCGCGCAGGCGGAACAGGCTGATGCCGAGCCGGAAGCTGGCGAGGCGGGGCAGGAGGGTTCCGAGCTGGATGCCCTGAAGGCCAAGCTGCAGGAGTACCAGGACCAGGCGTTGCGCTCCCAGGCAGAAATGCAGAACGTGCGCCGCCGGGCCGAAATCGACGTGGAAAAGGCGCACAAGTTTGCGCTGGAAAAATTCGTCAAGGAATTGCTGCCGGTGGCCGACAGCCTGGAGAAGGCCGTGGAAAGCACGGAAGGGCAGGAAGACGCCAGCGAACTGGTGGCTTCTATCCGCGAAGGCGCGGAAATGACCCTCAGCCTGTTCATGAGCAGCCTGAAGAAATTCAACGTGGAGCAGGTGAACCCGGTGGGTGAACCGTTCGACCCGCAGCAGCACGAAGCCATGTCTATGGTGCCGGCCCCGGACGCCGAGCCCAATAGTGTGGTGGCGGTGGTGCAGAAGGGTTATCTGCTGAACGGCCGTGTTGTTCGTCCGGCCATGGTTGTAGTGGCAAAAGCAGAAAATTGATCAAAAAAGGCGCCGCCGGGGCTTGAAAAGCCGCTGAAAGCGCCAATATAGCGATTAAACAGCGACAGCCGGGGTGGTCTCACTCCGGAGCAGAATTCAGAAAGATCTTGGAGTGATTCGATGAGCAAAATTATTGGTATCGACCTGGGAACCACCAACTCCTGTGTGGCCATCATGGATGGCGACAAGGTAAAGGTAATTGAAAACGCCGAGGGTGATCGCACCACCCCGTCCATCATTGCCTACACTGACGACAACGAAACACTGGTTGGCCAGTCTGCCAAGCGCCAGGCGGTCACCAACCCGGCAAATACCCTGTACGCCATCAAGCGTCTGATCGGTCGTCGTTTTGAAGATGACGTGGTTCAGAAAGACATCAAGATGGTGCCGTACAAGATCGCCAAGGCTGATAACGGCGATGCCTGGGTAGAAGTGAAAGGCCAGAAGATGGCTCCGCCGCAGGTTTCTGCCGAAGTCCTCAAGAAAATGAAGAAGACTGCAGAAGACTACCTGGGCGAGACAGTAACCGAAGCGGTTATCACCGTGCCGGCTTACTTCAACGACAGCCAGCGCCAGGCTACCAAAGATGCGGGCAGGATTGCCGGCCTGGAAGTTAAGCGGATCATCAACGAGCCGACTGCCGCAGCCCTGGCCTACGGCATGGACAAGCAGAGCGGCGACCGTACCGTAGCGGTCTACGATCTGGGCGGTGGTACCTTTGACCTGTCCATCATCGAGATTGCCGACGTAGACGGCGAGCACCAGTTTGAAGTACTGGCCACCAACGGGGATACCTTCCTGGGTGGTGAAGACTTCGACATGAAGGTCATCGAATACCTGGCGGACCAGTTCAAGAAAGACAGCGGCATCGACCTGCGCGGTGACTCCCTGGCCATGCAGCGCCTGAAGGAAGCCGGCGAAAAGGCCAAGATCGAGCTGTCCAGCAGCCAGCAGACCGACGTAAACCTGCCGTACATCACTGCAGATGCGTCTGGTCCCAAGCACATGAACGTGAAACTGACCCGCGCCAAGCTGGAATCGCTGGTAGAAGAGCTGGTTCAGCGCAGCCTCGAGCCCTGTAAAGTGGCTCTGCAGGACGCTGGCATGAAGGCCTCTGAAATCGACGAAGTTATCCTGGTGGGTGGTCAGACCCGTATGCCGCTGGTGCAGGAGAAGGTTAAGGAATTCTTCGGCAAAGAGCCGCGCAAAGATGTAAACCCGGATGAAGCCGTAGCCATGGGTGCTGCCATTCAGGGTGCGGTACTGTCTGGCGACGTGAAAGACGTACTGCTGCTAGACGTAACCCCGCTGACCCTGGGTATCGAAACCATGGGTGGTGTGGCCACTCCGCTGATCGAGAAGAACACCACGATTCCGACCAAGAAATCGCAGACCTTCTCCACAGCGGACGACAACCAGACTGCGGTAACCATCCACGTTGTTCAGGGTGAGCGCAAGCAGGCGGCACAGAACAAGTCACTGGGTCGTTTCGACCTGGCCGACATTCCGCCGGCACCCCGCGGTGTGCCGCAGATCGAAGTGACTTTCGACATTGACGCCAACGGTATCCTGAACGTGTCTGCCAAAGACAAGGCGACCGGTAAAGAGCAGTCCATCGTAATCAAGGCCTCTTCCGGCCTGAACGATGACGAAATCGAGAAGATGGTGCGCGATGCCGAGGCCAACGCCGAGGAAGATCGCAAGTTCGAAGAGCTGGTACAGGCTCGTAACCAGGGCGATGCCATGGTTCACGCCGTACGCAAGACCCTGACCGAAGCCGGCGACAAAGTCACCGAGGCCGAAAAAGAGTCCATCGAAGGCGCCATCAAGGACCTCGAAGAAGCTCTGAAGGGTACCGATAAGGAAGATATCGAAGCCAAGACCCAGAAGCTGACTGAAGTCTCTTCCGAGCTGGCCCAGAAAATGTACGCGGATCAGGCTGACCAGGCGCAGCAGGCTGACGGGCAGGAAGGTGCCCAGGCTGCAGACGACGCGGTTGATGCCGAGTTCGAAGAAGTCAAAGACGACGACAAGAAGTAAATCCGAAGTACATCAGGCAGTTGGAAAACGCGGGGGTAGCCCCGCGTTTTCCGCGTTATAGCAACAGGGTTTTGAAGTATGGCCAAGCGCGATTATTACGAAGTACTCGGGGTTGCCCGGGGAGCGGATGAGAAGGAAATAAAGCGGGCATATCGGAAGCTCGCGATGAAATACCATCCAGACCGTAACCCGGATGACCAGGATGCCGACAGTAAATTCAAAGAGGCCACCGAAGCCTACGAGGTGCTCGCTGACTCCGGCAAGCGCGCTGCGTATGACCAGTTCGGTCATGCCGGTGTAGACGGCCAGGCCGGTGCCGGTGGCTTCGGCGGTGGCGGCAGCTTCTCCGACATCTTCGGAGACGTGTTTGGTGATATCTTCGGTGGTGGTGGCGGTCGTGGCCGCAATACCCGTGGCTCAGACCTGCGCTACACCCTCGAGCTGGACCTTGAAGAAGCCGTTAAGGGCAAGTCCGTCGAAATCAAGATTCCGGGCCACAAGGAATGTGATGTCTGTGAGGGCAGCGGCGCCGAAAAAGGCTCCCGGCCGGAAACCTGTGGTACCTGTCAGGGTATGGGGCAGGTACGCATGCAGCAGGGCTTCTTCACCGTGCAGCAGGCCTGTCCGACCTGCCGTGGCTCTGGCCAGATCATCAAGGATCCCTGCAAGGCCTGCCACGGTCAGGGTCGTGTTCGCCAGGACAAAACCCTGTCGGTCAAAGTGCCGCCCGGCGTGGATACCGGCGACCGCATCCGCCTGTCTGGCGAAGGTGAAATGGGCGTAGATGGTGGCCCTCCAGGCGACCTGTACGTCCAGGTGGCTGTGCGTGAACACTCCATCTTCACTCGCGACGGCCGCAACCTGTACTGCGAAGTGCCCATCAGCATCGTGGATGCTGCCCTGGGTGGTGAGCTGGAAGTGCCTACACTGGATGGCCGTGTGAAGCTGAAAATCCCGGCTGAAACCCAGACCGGCAAGCTTTTCCGCCTGCGCAACAAAGGCGTTAGCCCGGTGCGTGGTGGCCCTGCCGGCGACCTGCTGTGCCGGGTGATGGTGGAAACCCCGGTGAAACTGACCAAGCGCCAGAAAGAACTGCTGGAAGAATTCCAGCAAACGCTGGACGGCAGCAACGGCACCCATCATGCTCCGAAGAAAACCTCCTGGTTTGAGGGTGTGAAAAACTTCTTCGACGAAATGAAATTCTGAGGGCAGAACAGATGCGGGTAGCAATCATCGGCGCCGCCGGGCGCATGGGCAAGGTACTGATCGAAGCGGTAGACGGCACCGAGGGCCTTGAACTCGGCGCCGCCATCGTCGAGCCGGGCAGCAGCCTGATCGGCGCCGACGCCGGCGAAATGACCAGCGTTGGCAAAACCGGCGTAAAAATGGCTGGCAGCCTGGACGACGTAAAAGACGACTTCGACGTACTGGTGGACTTCACCTTCCCGGATCTAACCCTGGAAAACGCAAAGTTCTGCAGCGCTAACGGCAAGATGCTGGTCATCGGCACCACCGGCATGACCGACGCCGAAAAAGAACAGCTAGCCCTGGCCGCCGAATCCACCCCGGTCGTCTTCGCCCCCAACATGAGCGTGGGCGTTAACGTCGTCCTCAACCTCCTGCGCACCGCCGCGGCGACCCTGGGCGACGACTACGACGTGGAAATCATCGAAGCCCACCACCGCCACAAAAAAGACGCCCCCTCCGGCACCGCCCTGCGTATGGGCGAAGTCGTGGCTGACGCCTTGGGCCGCGATCTGAAAGAGTGCGCAGTGTACGGCCGCGAAGGTTTCACCGGCGAACGCACCCGCAAGGAAATCGGTTTCGAAACCATCCGTGCCGGGGACGTGGTAGGCGACCACACCGTGCTGTTCGCCACCGAAGGCGAGCGCATCGAGATTACCCATAAGGCCAGTAGCCGGATGACCTTTGCCAAAGGTGCTATGCGGGCTGCTTTGTGGCTTGAGGGTAAGGCGGCTGGTTTGTATGACATGCAGGATGTTTTGGGCCTTAAAGGCTGATTTTTGCCACTAAATCCACGAAAGAACACGAAAAGAAAAGGTTTTGTGCCACGGAAACCACGGAAGGACACGGAAAAAGACTGAAGAGTTGCTTTTCGTGTGAGGCTAACACTGAGGCTGAAGGTTCGGGTCGCTCTTCCGAAAATTTTGAAGGCCATGGATGGCCTGAAATAAGCGCTCATGGACGAGCTTGTAGCGGTTTTCGGAAGAGCGACCCGAACCTTCGGCCGGAGTTGCGTCAAAGACGACTGGACAAATCCCCGTGGACAAAAACGGCCAGAATCGCTTACAATAAGGCGATTTGACTGCACCAAGCGTACCTTTGAAAAGTTTATAAGAAAGCGGGACCGGGTTTTTACTCTGTCTCGCTTTTTTGCAACCTGAATTTGCGCTTGCGTTCCTGTTCGTGACGAACTTACGCCACTCGATGAGGATACAAGCCTTGAGCACACCAGCAATCCTTGCACTCGCAGACGGAAGCCTCTTCTACGGCACCGCCATCGGCGCAGACGGAGAAACCAGCGGTGAGGTAGTGTTCAACACTGCCATGACCGGCTATCAGGAAATCCTGACCGACCCGTCCTACTCCCGCCAGATCGTCACCCTGACGTATCCGCACATCGGCAACACCGGTGTGAACGACGAAGACGTAGAATCCGACCGCATCCACGCCGCCGGCCTGATCATTCGTGACCTGCCGCTGATCGCCAGCAGCTGGCGTAACCAGCAGAGCCTGGATGACTACCTGCGAAGCAACAACATTGTTGGCATTGCGGACATCGACACCCGCCGCCTGACCCGTATCCTGCGCGACAAAGGTTCCCAGAACGGCGCCATCGTTGCCGGCGAGAACGCCACCGCCGAGCGTGCACTGGAACTGGCCAAGGCCTTCCCGGGCCTGAAAGGTATGGACCTGGCCAAGGAAGTGACCAGCGAGAAAACCTATCAGTGGAACCAGACCGAGTGGGACATCACCGATGGCTACGGTGAGCAGTCTGCTCCGAAGTTCAAGGTTGTTGCCTGGGATTACGGCGTAAAGTTCAACATCCTGCGCATGCTTGCCGCCCGCGGTTGCGACATCACCGTGGTACCGGCGCAAACTCCGGCTGCCGAAGTACTGGCCATGAACCCAGACGGTATCTTCCTGTCCAACGGCCCTGGCGACCCCGAGCCGTGCGACTACGCAATCAAGGCCATCCAGGAAGTGCTGGAAACCGAGATTCCGGTATTCGGCATCTGCCTTGGTCACCAGCTCCTGGCCCTGGCCAGCGGTGCCAAGACCATGAAAATGGGCCACGGTCACCATGGTGCCAACCACCCGGTGCAGGACATCGCCAAGGGCACGGTGATGATCACCAGCCAGAACCACGGCTTTGCGGTAGACGAAGCAACCCTGCCGGCCAATGTGGAAGCCACCCACAAGTCGCTGTTTGACGGCACCCTGCAGGGCATTCGCCGCACGGACAAGGCGGCCTACAGCTTCCAGGGTCACCCGGAAGCCAGCCCAGGCCCCCACGATGTGGCACCGTTGTTCGACGAGTTTATCCAGCTGATGGAAGCGCGATCTGCCTGAGGGCAAGGCCATCGACGATAGCTCACCGGCGCTGAACACCGCGCTGCAAGAATTCAAAAGTTGCTGACAGGTTTACCGAGACATGCCAAAACGTACAGACATCCAAAGCATCCTGATCCTGGGCGCTGGTCCCATCGTGATCGGGCAGGCGTGCGAATTCGACTACTCCGGAGCCCAGGCCTGTAAGGCGCTGCGCGAAGAGGGCTACCGGGTTATCCTGGTGAACTCCAACCCGGCCACCATCATGACCGACCCGGCCATGGCCGATGCCACCTACATCGAGCCGATCACCTGGAAGACGGTCGAAAAAATCATCGAAAAGGAAAAGCCCGACGCCCTGCTGCCCACCATGGGCGGCCAGACCGCACTGAACTGTGCGCTGGACCTGGAAAAGCATGGCGTACTGGAGAAGCACGGCGTTGAAATGATCGGCGCTAACGCCGATACCATCGACAAGGCCGAGGACCGGGACCGTTTCGATAAGGCCATGAGAAAGATCGGCCTGGAATGCCCGCGCGCGACCATCGTTCACTCCATGGCGGAAGCCTGGGAAGCGTCAGAGGATATCGGTTTCCCCTGCATCATCCGTCCGTCCTTCACCATGGGCGGCTCCGGTGGTGGTATCGCCTACAACAAGGACGAGTTCGAGGAAATCTGTACCCGTGGCCTGGACCTGTCTCCGACCAACGAACTGCTGATCGACGAATCCCTGATTGGCTGGAAAGAGTACGAGATGGAAGTTGTTCGTGACAAAAACGACAACTGCATCATCGTTTGCGCCATCGAGAACTTCGATGCCATGGGCGTGCACACCGGTGACTCCATCACTGTGGCCCCGGCCCAGACCCTCACTGACAAGGAATACCAGATCATGCGGAACGCCTCACTGGCGGTGCTGCGTGAAATTGGTGTGGAAACCGGCGGTTCCAACGTGCAGTTCGGTATCAATCCGGACACCGGCCGTATGGTCGTGATCGAGATGAACCCGCGGGTATCCCGTTCCTCCGCGCTGGCTTCCAAGGCCACCGGTTTCCCGATTGCCAAGGTCGCGGCCAAGCTGGCCATCGGTTACACCCTTGATGAGCTGCAGAACGAAATTACCGGCGGCGTAACCCCGGCCTCGTTCGAGCCCAGCATCGACTACGTGGTTACCAAGATTCCGCGCTTCACCTTCGAGAAGTTCCCCCAGGCCGACGCCCGCCTGACTACCCAGATGAAGTCTGTGGGTGAGGTGATGGCGATTGGTCGTACCTTCCAGGAATCCATGCAGAAAGCCCTGCGTGGTCTGGAAGTGGGCTCTGAGGGTTTTGACGAGAAGCTGGACGAGCTGGAGTCCGAAAGCGCCCGTGAAATCCTGATCCGGGAGCTGAACGTACCCGGCGCCGAGCGTGCCTGGTACATCGGTGATGCCTTCCGCGCCGGCATGACCGTCGACGAAGTGTTCCGTCATACCAAGGTTGACCCCTGGTACCTGGTGCAGATTGAAGACCTGGTCAAAGAAGAGCAGGCCCTGAAATCCGCCGGCAAGGCCGATATCGACAAGGCCACCCTGTTCCGCCTGAAGCGCAAGGGCTTCTCCGACGCCCGCCTGGCCAAGCTGCTGGGCATTTCCGAAGTCAGCCTGCGCAAGCTGCGCCACGACCTGGGCATTCGCCCGGTGTACAAGCGGGTAGATACCTGTGCCGCTGAGTTTGCATCCGACACCGCCTACATGTACTCCACTTACGAGGAAGAGTGCGAGGCGGAGCCGTCTGACCGCGAGAAGATTGTGGTGATCGGTGGCGGCCCCAACCGTATCGGCCAGGGCATCGAATTCGACTACTGCTGTGTGCACGCGGCCCTGGCCATGCGTGAAGACGGTTACGAAACCATCATGATCAACTGTAACCCGGAGACCGTGTCGACCGACTACGATACCTCCGACCGGTTGTACTTCGAGCCGATCACCCTGGAAGACGTGCTGGAAATCATCAACGTCGAAAAACCGAAGGGTGTCATTGTGCAGTACGGCGGTCAGACCCCGCTGAAACTGTCCCGTGGCCTGGAAGCTGCCGGTGTGCCCATTATCGGCACCAGCCCGGATGCCATTGACCGTGCCGAAGACCGTGAGCGTTTCCAGCAGATGATCCAGCGCCTGGGCCTGAAACAGCCCCAGAACGCCACTGTGCGCAGCCATGAAGAAGGTATCCTGGCAGCCCGTGAAATCGGCTATCCGCTGGTGGTTCGCCCGTCCTACGTGCTGGGCGGCCGTGCCATGGAAATTGTCTATGACGAAACCGAGCTGGTGCGTTATATGCGCAGTGCCGTTCTGGTATCTAACGACAGCCCGGTATTGCTGGACCACTTCCTGAATGCCGCCATCGAGGTGGATATCGATGCCATCAGTGACGGCACCGACGTGGTTATCGGCGGCATCATGCAGCACATCGAGCAGGCTGGTGTTCACTCCGGTGACTCTGCCTGTTCACTGCCGCCCTACAGTCTGCCGAAAGAAGTGCAGGATGAAATGCGCGAAGCGGTCAAGAAAATGGCTATCGAGCTGGACGTTATCGGCCTGATGAACGTGCAGCTGGCCTGGCAGGACGGCGAGATCTACGTGATCGAAGTGAACCCGCGGGCTTCCCGTACCGTGCCGTTCGTATCCAAGGCCATCGGTGTGTCCCTGGCGGCGGTAGCGGCCCGCGTAATGTCCGGCAAGACCCTGAAAGAACTGAACTTCACCCAGGAAATCGTGCCGACGTACTATGCGGTGAAAGAGTCCGTGTTCCCGTTCAACAAGTTCCCGGCGGTTGACCCGATCCTCGGCCCGGAAATGAAGTCTACCGGTGAGGTGATGGGGCTGGGTGACAGCTTCGACGAAGCCTTCGCCAAGGCGTCCCTGGCGGCGGGTGAGCGCCTGCCGGCCAAGGGTGTGGCCTTTATGTCGGTTCGTGACGTCGACAAGCCGGGGGCGGCCAAGGTTGCCCGCGACCTGGTTGATGCCGGCTTCCGGATTGTCGCCACTACCGGTACAGCCAAGGCCCTGGAAGCCGAGGGTGTCGAGGTTGAGCGGGTCAACAAGGTTGGTGAAGGCCGGCCGCACATTGTTGATTCCATCAAGAACGGCAAGGTTCAGCTGATCATTAACACCACCGAAGGTCGTAAGGCCGTTTCCGACTCGGCGCAGATTCGCCAGTCCGCCTTGCAGACCAAGGTAACTTACACAACGACGCTGGCGGGTGGCGAAGCTTTCTGCCGCGCAATCAAATTTGGCCCGGAGCGCACCGTTCGTCGCCTCCAGGACCTGCACGCAGGGAAGTAAGATTATGGCTGAAAGAGTACCCATGACGCAGACTGGCGAAGCCCGTCTGCGCGAGGAGCTGAAAAAGCTGAAGTCCGAAGATCGTCCGCGGGTCATCCAGGCTATCGCCGATGCCCGTGAACACGGAGATCTCAAGGAAAACGCCGAATACCACGCCGCCCGTGAACAGCAGAGCTTCATCGAAGGCCGTATCCAGGAAATCGAAGGCAAGCTGTCAGTGGCCCAGGTGATCGACGTAACCACCATGGAGAACACCGGAAAGGTGATCTTCGGCACCACCGTGCACCTGGTGAATATGGACACCGATGAAGAGGTGACTTACCAGATCGTGGGCGAAGACGAGGCAGACATCAAAGCCGGCAAACTGTCGGTATCGTCTCCCATCGCCCGGGCGCTGGTGGGCAAAAACGAAGGCGATGTGGTGGCCATCCGCATCCCTTCGGGCACCGTGGAGTACGAGATTTCCGAAGTAGAATACATCTGACGAAATCCGCGTACACAAAAAAGCCGGCTGGGGTTATCCGAGCCGGCTTTTTTTATCACTTATTCCTTAGCAGGTTAGACAGCTTCGGATTCGGCTTCCTGGCCCGGCGCAGGATGATGGCGATTTTGCCGATGGTTTGCACCAGCTCGGCGCCGGAGCTTTCGCACAACGCCTGGATAGCTTCCTGGCGGGCTTCGCGGTCTGTACTGGCTACCTTGATCTTGATCAGCTCATGGTCGTTCAGGGCTCGCTCTAGTTCTTCCTGGAGCCCCTCGGACAGGCCTTTGTCGCCAACAATGATGACGGGCTTCAGGTTGTGGGCAATGGCCCGGTATTCCCGGCGCTGTTCCGGTGACAGACTCATGATGTAATCTCTTTATCGGTGCAATTAACAAAAGGTCAGCGGCGAACTGGCTGACAACGTCGTATAATTTCGTGATTGTAACAGATAGCGCACCGCCACAAATGGTCGTATTCACTTACAACCGGCGTTGCAATCGGCCCCGGAGTGCCCAATATAAGGGGTAGTGCGGCCGTTTTCGCTTAGGCCGTTTCTGGTTTACGAGCGTACAATTAGTGTAAGGTGTCGGAAAAGGGTTCGCGGCTTCGACGCGGCAGCCCTGCAATTCACAGGTGATGATCCTTGAACGATATGGCAAAAAATCTGGTTCTCTGGCTAGTGATAGCCGCCGTGCTGCTGATGGTGTTTCAGAATTTCACTCCCACCACCAGCGGGCAACAAGTTAACTATTCCCAGTTTGTCGAAATGGTCCAGCAGGGCCAGGTACGGCAGGTGACGATTGATGGGCTGCAGGTGCAGGGTGTCCGCGGTGACGGCTCCCAGTTCCAGACCATCCGCCCGCAGGTATCCGATAACAAGCTGATGGACGATCTCCTGGCCAATGAGGTTGAGGTGATCGGTAAGGAACCGGAGCGGCAGAGCCTGTGGACTCAGCTGCTGGTGGCCGCATTCCCGATACTGATCATCATTGCCCTGTTTGTCTTCTTCATGCGCCAGATGCAGGGCGGCGGTGGCGGCAAAGGCCCCATGTCGTTCGGCAAGAGCAAGGCGCGCCTGCTGAGCGAAGATCAGATCAAGACCACCTTTGCTGACGTGGCTGGTGTCGACGAAGCGAAGGAAGACGTCAAAGAGCTGGTGGATTTCCTGCGCGATCCGAGCAAATTCCAGCGTCTGGGTGGCCGCATTCCCAAAGGCGTGCTGATGGTAGGTCCTCCCGGTACCGGTAAAACCCTGCTAGCCAAGGCCATTGCCGGTGAAGCCAAGGTGCCGTTCTTCTCTATCTCTGGTTCAGACTTCGTGGAAATGTTCGTGGGTGTGGGTGCTTCTCGTGTTCGCGACATGTTCGAGCAAGCCAAGAAACAGAGCCCCTGCATCATTTTTATTGACGAGATCGATGCCGTGGGTCGCCATCGTGGCGCTGGTATGGGTGGCGGACACGACGAGCGCGAGCAGACCCTGAACCAGTTGCTGGTTGAGATGGACGGCTTTGAAGGCAATGAAGGCGTTATCGTGATTGCCGCCACCAACCGCCCTGACGTGCTGGACCCGGCCCTGCTTCGTCCGGGGCGTTTTGACCGCCAGGTGGTGGTGAGTCTGCCCGACATCATTGGTCGCGAGCAGATCCTGAAGGTGCACATGAAGAAGGTTCCCCTTGCCGATGGCATTGATCCGGCGGTGATCGCCCGTGGTACGCCTGGCTTCTCCGGTGCGGACCTGGCCAACCTGGTGAATGAGGCAGCCCTGTTTGCGGCACGCCGCAACCAGCGCCTGGTGTCTATGGAAGAGCTGGAACTGGCAAAAGACAAGATCATGATGGGCGCCGAGCGCAAGTCCATGGTGATGAGCGAGAAAGAAAAGCGGAACACCGCGTACCACGAATCCGGCCATGCGATTGTGGGTCGGTTGGTGCCTGAGCACGACCCGGTGTACAAGGTCAGTATCATTCCCCGTGGCCGGGCGCTGGGTGTCACCATGTTCCTGCCGGAAGAAGACAAGTACAGCCACTCCAAGCGCTACCTGACCAGCTCGATCTGCAGCCTGTTTGGTGGCCGTATTGCCGAGGAGCTGACTCTGGGCTTTGAGGGTGTGACCACCGGTGCGTCCAACGATATCGAGCGAGCCACCAGCCTGGCCCGCAATATGGTCACCCGCTGGGGTTTGTCCGAGAAGCTGGGCCCGCTGCAGTACGATACCGACAGCGAAGAGCCGTTCCTGGGTCGTTCTGCCGGGCAGTCTCATACCGTGTATTCGCCGGAAACGGCACAGCGTATCGATGAGGAAGTTCGTAACATCATTGATACCTGCTACGAGACCGCCAAGCAGATCCTGATTGATAACCGGGACAAGCTCGACATGATGGCGGAAGCGCTGATGAAGTACGAAACCATCGATCGCTTCCAGATTGACGACATCATGGCCGGCAAAGAGCCGCGCCCGCCGAAGAACTGGGGCGATAGTGGTCCTGCCGGTGGCGTAAAGGCTGAAGAGCCGGAGCAGGCTCCGGAGCCGAAAGGCTCTGACGACGGGCGTCAGCCCGGAGTAGGGCGCCCGGCCGGCGAGCACTGACTCGCAGCCGAAGTCTGAGTGATATAACGCGCCGCCCGGCTCCCGGGCGGCGTTTGTTTTTGTTTCCCCGAAAGTATTGCCCCTGGAATCCTCGCTATGAAAATGAACTTTGCCGGCCGTGAACTGGACCTCTCCCTGTGCCATGTAATGGGCATCCTGAATGTAACCCCGGATTCGTTTTCGGACGGTGGTCGCTTCAATTCGCTGGAATCCGCCATGATCCGCGCCCGCCAGATGGTGGCGGACGGTGCAGCATTTATTGATGTAGGCGGTGAATCCACCCGGCCGGGAGCGGCAGAGGTTTCCACCCAGGAAGAGCTGGACCGGGTGTGCCCGGTGGTCGAGGCCATTGCCCGGGAACTGGATGCTGTTATTTCCGTAGACACCAGCAACCCGGCGGTAATGGCAGAAACCGCAAAGCTCGGCGCGGGGCTGATCAATGATGTCCGTGCCCTCCAGCGTGACGGAGCACCGGAAGTGGCGGCGAAGGCGGATATTCCGGTGTGTATCATGCACATCCAGGGTGAGCCGGACACCATGCAGAACGATCCCCGTTACCGGAATGTCCGCCGGGAAGTCAGCTCGTTTCTGACCGAGCGCATGCGCGTGGCCGAGGCCGCCGGGGTGAACCCGGACAAGATCATCCTGGACCCCGGCTTTGGCTTTGGCAAAACCGTCGAGCACAACGTGCAGTTGCTGGCGACCCTGGAGCAGCTGCACATGCTGGGCCATCCACTGCTGATCGGTCTGTCCCGGAAATCCATGCTGGGAGCAATCACCGGCCGGGATGTGAATGAAAGGTTGCCCGCAAGCCTTGCGGCCGCGACAATATCGGCCATGAAAGGTGCGAGTATCCTCAGGGTGCACGATGTAAGGGAAACGGTAGACGCCGTTAAGGTAGTAGCGGCGGTTAAGGAGGCAATCTGATGTCCGAGCGTAAATATTTTGGTACCGATGGCATTCGCGGCCATGTTGGCGAAGGCCCGATTACCCCGGAGTTCATGCTCCACCTGGGTTGGGCTGCCGGCCAGGCGTTCAAGAAAGATGGTCAGCGCAACAGCGTGCTGATCGGCAAGGACACCCGGTTGTCCGGTTATATGTTCGAATCCGCCCTGGAAGCCGGCCTGTCTGCCGCCGGAGTGGATGTGAAGCTGCTGGGCCCGATGCCGACACCGGCCATTGCCTACCTCACCCGTACCTTCCGTGCCTCTGCCGGTATCGTTATCAGTGCGTCCCATAACCCGCACCATGACAACGGCATCAAGTTTTTCTCTGCCGCTGGCACCAAGCTGGACGATGCCCTGGAAGCTGAAATCGAGCGCTGGCTGGACCAGCCCATCAAGGTCTGTGAGCCCAACGAGCTGGGCAAGGCGACCCGTATTGATGACGCGCCCGGCCGCTACGTGGAATTCTGCAAGAGCACCGTACCCAACGAATTTACCCTCGATGGCCTGCATATCGTCCTGGATTGTGCCCACGGTGCCACCTACCACGTGGCACCCAAGGTGTTCCGGGAGCTGGGTGCAAAAATTACCGTGATCGGTGCCGATCCCGATGGCCTGAATATCAACCTGAATGTTGGCTCTACCCACCTGGATGCTCTGAAGCAGACGGTTGCCGAGAAAAAAGCCGACCTGGGCATTGCCTTCGATGGTGATGGTGACCGGGTGCTGATGGTTGACCGTGACGGCTCCGAGGTGGACGGCGATGAGCTGCTGTACATTCTCGCGTACCAGCGCCAGGCCGAAGGGCGCCTCAAAGGCGGCGTGGTGGGTACCCTGATGACCAACCTGGGTGTTGAGCTGGCCCTGCGTGAACTCGGCATCCAGTTCGAGCGGGCGAAAGTGGGCGACCGCTATGTGATGGAGCGGTTGCTGGCTAACAACTGGGTGGTCGGGGGCGAAGGCTCCGGCCATATGGTTATTCGTGACTGCACCAGCACCGGCGATGGTATTGTGTCGGCCCTGCAGGTGTTACTGGCCGTGCGCCATTCCGGTAAAACCCTGAGCGAGCTGCGTCAGGGAATGAGCAAGCTGCCCCAGAAAATGGTGAATGTGCGGGTGGCGCAGCGTTTTGATCCGTTTTCCCGCGCGGATATTGTCGAGGCTGTGCGCCAGGCGGAAGCCGGCCTGGGCGATGCCGGTCGTATCTTGTTGCGGGCATCCGGAACAGAGCCGCTGATCCGGGTGATGGCAGAGGGCCGGGATGCCGCAGAAATTACCCGTGTGGCCGAAGAGCTGGCCCGGGTGGTGGAGCGTTCAAACCCCTGATTGGCGGTGCGGGGAGCGGGTTGTGTGCAGGAAATGACTGCTGTATAGTTCGCGCTCCCTTTTGTTCGGGGTTTTCGGGATAGCTGAGAATAAGTATGCGTCGCAGGATTGTAGCCGGTAACTGGAAAATGAACGGGTCGAAAGACCTGGTGCAGCAACTGGTTGGCCCGGTTCGCGAGCAGGCTGGCCGTCTCGATAACGGTGCAGAGGTGGTGATTATTCCTCCTGCGCTGTATGTAAGTGCTGTTCAGGCTGAGGCAGGAGATGACCTGGCGACAGGTGTCCAGAACGTCAGCCAGTGGCAGTCCGGCGCCTACACCGGTGAAGTTTCCGCCGATATGGCCCGTGATATGGGGTGCGGTTACGTGCTGGTTGGGCACTCCGAGCGTCGCCAGCTGTTTGGCGAGACCGATGAAACGGTTGCAGCCAAGGTCGAACAGGTTCTGCAAAGCGGTCTGACGGCGGTGTTGTGCGTTGGAGAGACCCTTGAGCAGCGTGAGGCTGGTGATGCCGAGCGTGTTGTGGCCACCCAGGTGATACGCGGGCTGGCCCGTGTTGAGGGTGAAAGCTGGTCGCAGGTGGTTGTTGCCTACGAGCCTGTCTGGGCTATTGGCACGGGCAGAACCGCAACCGCAGAGGACGCCCAGGCTATGCATGCGGAAATCCGCAATGTGCTTTCGAGCATGAAAGCACCTGCCGAATCCATTTCGGTACTTTACGGCGGCAGCGTAAAAGCGGATAATGCGGCCGCTCTGTTTTCAGAGCCGGATATCGATGGTGGTCTTATTGGCGGAGCATCGCTGAAGGCCGATGAGTTTATCAGTATCTGTCAGGCATTCCCGGCGGGTGCGTAATCCGAAACGTTTACGAGAGTCTGTATGGATTGGTTGGAAACACTGGTAGTTGTAGTTCACGTCGTGATCGCCGTGGCGCTGGTGGGCCTGGTTCTGATCCAGCAGGGCAAGGGCGCGGATGCCGGTGCGGCATTTGGTGGCGGTGCCTCGCAGACGGTTTTCGGTAGTCAGGGCAGCGGCAGCTTCCTGACCAGGATGACCACCCTGATGGCGGTTGTCTTCTTTGTGACAAGTTTTTCGCTGGCGATCTTTGCCAAGCAGCGCGCTGAAGTAGCAGGTGAGGCGGGTATTCCGACAGTTCAGGAATCTACCCAGGCCCCTGCAAGTGATAGCAGCGCGCCGGCTATTGACGAAGGCGCAGGTAGCGAAGCCGGGGCCGGGGAGTCTGATCTCCCTGACCTCGAGTAAAGAGTGTTGCCCGGGTGGTGAAACTGGTAGACACGCCATCTTGAGGGGGTGGTAGCGAAAGCTGTGCCGGTTCGAGTCCGGCCCCGGGCACCATATTTGAAGAAGACGGCTTGGCAAACCCAGGCCGTTTTTTTTGGTCAGTCCTTGACCACTCCGCGCGGTGTCCTCTATACTCCGGCGGTTATTGGAGTCAGTGTTTTTTCTGGCTTCCAGGCAGGCCAGGTGTCTGTCGGCAGAGAGCATGGTTGGGTTAGCTTTCTGCGAATTCTTGCAACAAAAGGCCCCATTTTCAGGGGCTTTTTGATTAAGGGGCCTGGCGCAAGGGCCCTGGTGCATAAAAGGGCTGATTAACAGCCCTTTTTTTGTTTTTGTACCCTGAAAATCTGAATACGGAGGCGGCGACACTTGTCAGCCAAGCTTAAACAACTGGAAGACATCCTGCGCCCGGTAGTGGAAGGGCTCGGATTTGAATTCTGGGGCATTGAATTTCGTTCCCGCGGGCATCAGTCCATGCTCCGGGTGTTTATTGATGATGCCGAAAACGGCATCAGCATTGAAGACTGTGAAAAAGTCAGTCGGCAGGTCAGCGGTGTGATGGATGTGGAAGACCCCATCCAGAGCGAATACACCCTGGAGGTTTCATCCCCGGGCATGGACCGGCCGTTGTTCCGCCTGGAACAGTACGAGGCGTTTGTCGGCCATAAAGTGCAGATCAAGCTGCGCATGGCCTTCGAGGGTCGTCGCAAATTCCAGGGGCTGATCAAGGGCGTCGAGGGTGACGAGGTTGTGGTCGTGGTTGATGACCACGAGTACCTGTTGCCGTACGACAGCATTGAAAAGGCCAACATCATTCCGGTTTTTGAATGACACATTCGAACAAATCTGTAGATGTATCGATTATTTTGAGGGCAGGGCAATCCAATGAGTAAAGAGATCTTGCTGGTAGTGGAATCCGTCTCGAACGAGAAAGGCGTCGAGAAGGATGTGATTTTCGAGGCGATCGAACTCGCACTCGCTACCGCTGCCAAAAAACGTTACGAAGACGAAGAAGCCGACATCCGGGTTGCTATCGATCGCCGTACCGGCGAATACGAGACCTTCCGCCGCTGGCTGGTGGTAGACAACGACGCGGTTCCGGCACTGGGCACCGAGCTGACCATGCAGGAAGCCGAAGAGATTGACACCAATCTCCGGCCGGGCGACATGCACGAAGAGAAGGTGGAATCTGTGGCATTCGGGCGTATCGGTGCCCAGGCCGCCAAGCAGATCATCTTCCAGAAGGTGCGCGAAGCCGAGCGCATGAAGATTGTCGACAGCTACCGTGATCGCATCGGTGAGCTGGTATCCGGCACCGTCAAGAAGGTGACACGGGACAACGTTATTGTAGATCTCGGTGGTAACGCCGAAGCGCTGCTGCCTCGTGAGCACCTGATCCCGCGGGAAACCTTCCGCATGGGTGACCGGGTACGGGCCCTGCTGCTGGAAATCCGCACTGATCATCGCGGCCCGCAGCTGATTCTCAGCCGTACCGATGCCCAGATGCTGATCGAACTGTTCCGCATCGAGGTTCCGGAAATCGCCGAAGACCTGATCGAGATCCGTGGCGCCGCCCGTGATCCCGGTTCCCGCGCCAAGATCGCGGTGAAGACCAACGATCGCCGGATCGACCCTGTGGGTGCCTGTGTTGGTATGCGGGGCTCCCGCGTGCAGGCGGTCTCCAACGAGCTGGGCGGCGAGCGTGTAGACATCGTGCTGTACGACGACAACCCCGCGCAGCTGGTGATCAACGCCATGGCACCGGCAGAAGTGGCCTCCATTGTGATGGATGAAGACCGTCACACCATGGATGTCGCCGTCGCTGAAGATAATCTGGCGCAGGCCATCGGTCGTAATGGCCAGAACGTTCGCCTGGCCACTGAGCTGACCGGCTGGACCCTGAACGTGATGACCGAAGAAGAAGCCGGCGAGCGTCAGGAACAGGAATACAACCGCCTGGTTGAGCACTTCACCGCTCACCTGGACGTTGATGAAGAGTTTGCCGGTGTTCTGATCGAAGAAGGCTTCACGTCTATCGAAGAAGTGGCCTATGTACCGATGGAAGAAATGCTGGCGATCGAGGGCTTTGACGAAGACACCGTTTCTGAATTGCGCCGCCGTGCCAAAGACGTGCTGCTGAATCAGGCGCTGGCAAGTGAAGAAGCCCTGGAGGGTGCAGAACCCGCTGAAGATCTTCTGAATATGGAAGGTATGGACCGTGGCCTGGCGTTCAAACTCGCCGGGATGGGTGTTCGTACCATGGAAGATCTGGCCGAGCAGTCTGTGGATGATCTGCTTGATATTGAAGGTATGGATGAAGAGCGCGCCGGTCAGCTGATTATGATCGCACGCGCACCCTGGTTTGAAGACCAGGCCTGATTCGGGAGAGGAGGACCAGTATGGCTGAAGTAACGGTAAAACAACTGGCCGCAGATGTAGGCGCTCCCGTGGATCGTTTGCTGAAGCAGATCGTTGAAGCGGGCCTGAAAGCCCGCAGTGAGAACGACGCTGTCACCAGTGATGAGAAGCAGCAGTTGCTGGCTTATCTGAGAAAGACCCACGGTGAAGCTCAGGCAGAGCCGAACAAGATTACCCTGAAGCGTAAAACCACAACCACGCTGAAGGCCGGCAAGGCAAAAACCGTGAACGTGGAAGTACGCAAGCGCCGCACCTATATCAAACGTGCGGAACTGCAGCCCGAGCCGGAGGTGGCAGCACCGAAGCCGGAAGAAGTGGCAGAGCAGCCGGTAGCGGAACAGCAAGCGCCGGAACAGGCACCGCAGGTAACTGCAGAACAGGCACAGCCGGAGACATCCGCTGCTGCCCCGGCGCCGGAGCAGGAACAAGCTGCTGCCGAGCCGAAGAAAGCCCAGGAGCCCGAGCCGGCACCGGAGGACATTCCCATGCCTCCGCCGGAAGATGAAGGACGGGATCGCAAGCCCAAGAAGAAGAAAGAAAAGGTACGCGAGCGCGGCGACGAAATCGAAGAAGGCAAGCCTAAGAAGAAACAGGCTGGTCATCGCGGCCCTCGCAGCCGTCCGGTTGAAGAACCTCTTGTTATTTCCGAGGACGACGAAGAAAACCGTCCTCGCAAGCAGCTGCGGGCTAAAAAGAAACCGAAAGAAAAGCGTCATGCTTTCGAGAGGCCAACCAAGCCCATGGTAAGAGAAGTACAGATTCCGGAAACCATCACCGTAGGTGACCTCGCCCAGCGTATGGCTGTCAAAGCTGCTGATGTTATTAAAACCCTGATGGGCATGGGCGTAATGGCCACTATCAATCAGGCGCTGGACCAGGAAACTGCGGTTCTGGTAACCGAAGAGCTGGGCCACAAGCCCAGGGCTGTCAGCGAAGATGCCTTTGAAGAAGAAGTGCTGAGTGAAATCACCGGCGACGACTCAGGCAAAGAGAAAATCAAGCGGGCACCGGTTGTCAGCGTGATGGGTCACGTTGACCACGGTAAAACCTCGCTGCTGGATTACATCCGTCGCGCCAAGGTTGCTGCCGGCGAGTCCGGTGGTATTACCCAGCATATCGGTGCCTACCACGTAGAAACCGATCACGGCATGGTGTCCTTCCTGGATACCCCGGGCCACGCGGCGTTCACCGCCATGCGGGCTCGCGGTGCCCAGTGTACCGATATCGTTATCCTGGTGGTGGCGGCCGATGACGGCGTTATGCCGCAAACCAAGGAAGCCGTTCAGCACGCCCGCTCTGCAGGCGTACCCCTGGTGGTTGCCATCAACAAGATGGACAAGGAAGAAGCCGATCCAGACCGCATCAAGAACGAGCTGTCTGCGCTGGACGTGATTCCGGAAGACTGGGGCGGCGACGTTCAGTTCGTGCCGGTTTCAGCGCATACCGGTATGGGTATCGACGACCTGCTGGAAGCGGTGCTGCTGCAGGCCGAGATCCTCGAGCTGGAAGCTTCTCCGGATGCGGCTGCCAAAGGTGTTGTGGTTGAATCCAGCCTGGAGCGTGGCCGTGGTTCCGTAGCCACTGTTCTTGTTCAGAACGGTACCCTGCGCCAGGGCGATATGGTGGTAGCGGGTTCCTTCTTCGGTAAGGTTCGCGCCATGACCGACGAAGCCGGACGCCAGGTAAAAGACGCTGGCCCGTCCATCCCGGTTGAGATTCTGGGCCTGAACGGCACACCAGATGCCGGTGACGAGTTCTTCGCCGTAGCCGACGAGAAGAAGGCCAAGGAACTGGCTGAATTCCGTCAGACCCGCGAGCGTGAACAGCGTCTGCAGCGCCAGCAGGCGGCCAAGCTTGAAAACATGTTCGAGAACATGGGCAAAGACGAGGTCAAAACCCTCAACGTTGTGCTCAAGACCGACGTGCGTGGTTCCCTGGAAGCCATTACCAAGGCCCTGCAGGACCTGGGTAACGAAGAGGTTCAGGTGAAGATCGTGTCCTCCGGCGTGGGCGGCATTGCCGAGACCGACGTCAGCCTGGCCATGGCCACCAACGCCGTAATCTTCGGTTTCAACGTGCGTGCGGATACTGCATCCAAGCGCCTGGTTGAGCAGGAAGGCCTGGATCTGCGCTACTACAGCATCATCTATAACCTGATCGATGATGTGAAAGCGGCCCTGACTGGCATGCTCAAGCCGGAGTTCCGCGAAGATATCGTGGGCATCGCCGATGTGCGTGACGTGTTCCGTTCACCGAAGTTCGGCCAGGTGGCTGGCTGTATGGTGACCGAAGGTACCGTATACCGGAACAAGCCGATCCGCGTACTGCGTGACAACGTGGTGATCTTCGAGGGCGAGCTGGAATCCCTGCGTCGCTTCAAGGACGACGTGCCGGAAGTTCGCAACGGTATGGAATGTGGTATCGGTGTTAAAGGCTACGACGTGAAAGTGGGCGACCAGATCGAAGTATTCGATCGCGTCCGTGTTGAACGTCAGCTTGAATCCACGGGGGCCTGATGGCACGGGAATACAGTCGCGTAGAACGCATTGGCGACCAGATGCAGCGTGAGCTGGCCCAGCTCATCCAGCGCGAGGTGAAAGACCCTCGCGTTGGTATGGTCACGGTGAACGACGTAAAGGTCAGCCGTGACCTGGGCTATGCCGATATCTATGTTTCATTGCTGTCTACCGAAGAGCTCACCGAGGAATCGCCCGAGGTGAAGGAATCGCTGGCAGTGCTGAACAATGCCTCCGGCTTTTTGCGGGGCCAGGTAGGCCGTGCGATGAAACTGCGGGTGGTTCCCCACCTGCGCTTTCACTTCGATACCCTGCTGGGCCAGAGCCGTAAGATGGATCGGCTGATCCGCGAGGCGGTAGGCGACAAGCCGGCCGTACCCCGGGACGACAACGACGATCCCGTTTCCGACAACCCGGAGCGTGATGCTTGAGCCGTAGACGCAAAGGCCGTGATGTAAACGGCATTCTGGTGATCGACAAGCCTCAGGGCGTTACCTCCAACGGAATCCTGCAGCAGGTCAAGCGCCTGTATGGTGCGGCCAAGGCCGGCCATACCGGAGCGCTTGATCCGCTCGCCACCGGCGTATTGCCGCTGTGCTTCGGAGAGGCCACCAAGTTCTCCCAGATGATGCTGGACAGCGACAAGGCCTATATCACCACTGCGAAGCTGGGTATTCGTACCGAAACCGGCGACAGTGAAGGTGCGGTGGTGGAAGAAAAGCCGGTGCCGGCGCTGACCGAAGCGCAGGTGGAGGCTGTCCTGGAAAACTTCCGGGGCGATATCCAGCAGGTTCCTTCCATGTATTCTGCCCTGAAGCACCAGGGCAAGCCCCTGTACGAATACGCCCGCGAAGGCATCGTGATCGACCGGCCAGCCCGGCCTGTCACCATCTACGAGCTGAAGTTGCTGGCGGTGCGCGAGCAGGAGCTCGACCTGGCGGTTACCTGCACCAAGGGTACGTATATTCGCTCACTGGTCGAAGATATCGGCGAAGCTCTGGGATGCGGTGCCCATGTGTCTGCCCTGCGCAGAACCCTGGCCTCCGGTTACACCCTGGCAAATGCCTGTGATGTCAAAGACCTGGAAGCCATGCGTGAGCGGGGCGATAGCCTGGATGGCCTGTTGCTGCCGCCGGAAAGCGCCCTGACCATGTTCCCCGAGCACCGGTTGGCGGGGCCTGCGCTGGTATCGATCTTGAACGGACAACCGGTTAGAATACCCGGTCAGTCTCTGGAAGGCTTCGTGCGCATTTATGGCGACCGTTCCTTTGTGGGGCTGGCTGAAGCTATGCCGGAAGGCGACGACACCAATCTGGTGCCGCGCCGGCTGGTAAAAAACAACGGCAGGTAGCCCCGCCGTTGTTTAGCCGGGCTGTAGAGATGCGCGGTTCGGCCGGATTTAACAGCATCGCAACCTATGAGGTGTAATATGGCACTTTCTGCCAGTGAGAAAGCTCAGATCGTTAAGGATTTTCAGCAAGGTGATGGCGATACCGGTTCCCCTGAGGTTCAGGTAGCTCTGCTGAGCGCCAACATCAACAAGCTGCAGGATCACTTCAAGGCCAACAAGCAGGATCACCATTCCCGCCGCGGCCTGATCCGGATGGTAAACCAGCGTCGTAAGCTGCTGGACTACCTGAAGCGTAAAAACGCCGACCGTTACCTGGAACTCATCCAGCGTCTGGGTCTGCGTCGCTAATCCGGGTTTCGACCTGAAGGTAAAGGCCGGGCTTGTCCCGGCCTTTAACGCGCTGTTCTCCCGTTATTTTTACTGCAGTTGATTTGTCAGTGAAACCGAAGGATTTTCTCTGTCTAATGGAAAGCCGATATTGATAGCAGGTTGTTGAAAGCCCGGGTGCTGTCGGGAAACCACAGTCCCAGCCGGGGTTTTACAACAGCCTGTTAGCTTTCAGACGGGTTGCCTTTCGGTTCACAGGTCAAGCTGCTGCAGTTGAAACCCGAGTTCATAACTGAAAAAGCAGGAGTTTATTGTGGATCTGCAACCACGTATTAAAACATTTGAAATGGGTGGCGAAACCTTCACCCTGGAAACTGGCCGCATCGCCCGCCAGGCCACTGGCGCAGTACTGGTGAGCTGTGGTGACATCTCTGTTCTGGGCACCGTTGTAGGCGCCAAAGAGCCCAAGCCGGGCCAGGGCTTTTTCCCCCTGACAGTGAACTACCAGGAAAAAACCTACGCCGCCGGTAAAATCCCGGGTGGCTTCTTCAAGCGTGAAGGTCGTCCGTCCGAGAAAGAGACCCTGACCTCCCGCCTGATCGACCGTCCGATCCGCCCGCTGTTCCCAAGCGGCTACATGAACGAAGTCCAGGTTGTGCTGACGGTTATGTCGTCCAGCAAGAACCAGGACCCGGACATCGCTGCCATGCTGGCTGCCTCTGCAGCCCTGGCCATCTCCGGTATCCCGTTCGACGGCCCGATTGGTGCTGCCCGTGTGGGTTACACCAACGAGAAAGGCTACTTCCTGAACCCGACCTTCGAAGAGCTGGGCAGCTCCCTGCTGGACATGGTTGTGGCCGGTACCGACGAAGCGGTACTGATGGTTGAGTCCGAGGCCAAGGGCCTGACTGAAGACCAGATGCTGGGCGCGGTACTGTTCGCCCACCAGGAAATGCAGACTGCCATCAACGCCATCAAGGAATTTGCTGCTGAAAACGGCAAGCCGCGCTGGGAATGGCAGCCTGAGGCAGAGAACACCGAGCTGCTGAACGCTATCAAGGCCGAATTCGGTGGTGCCATCGAAGAAGCCTACGCGATCCGCGACAAGATGGCCCGTTACGAGCGTCTGGGCGAGATCAAATCTGCCGCCGTTGAAAAACTGGCCGGTGAAGAAGAAGGCCAGCCTTCCGAAGAGGAAGTGAAGAAGTACTTCGGCAAGGTCGAGAAGTCTGTGGTTCGCCTGCAGGTTATCGAAGGCAAGCCCCGTATCGATGGCCGTGACAACAAAACCGTTCGCCCGATCAAGGTCGAAGTTGGCGTACTGCCGTCCGTTCACGGTTCTGCCCTGTTCACTCGTGGCGAGACCCAGGCCATCGTAACTGCCACCTTGGGTACCACCCGTGACGTGCAGATCATCGATGCCCTGGAAGGTGAGCGCAAAGACCCGTTCCTGTTCCACTACAACTTCCCTCCGTACTCCGTAGGTGAAGCTGGCCGTATGGGTAGCCCGGGCCGTCGTGAAATCGGTCATGGTCGCCTGGCCAAGCGTGGTGTCGCCGCGGTTATGCCGACCATCGAAGAATTCCCGTACGCCATCCGTGCGGTATCCGAGATCACTGAATCCAACGGTTCCAGCTCCATGGCTTCCGTATGTGGTTCTTCCCTGGCTCTGATGGACGCTGGTGTGCCCCTTAAGGCGCCAGTTGCCGGTATCGCCATGGGTCTGGTCAAGGAAGGCGACAAGTTTGCCGTTCTGACTGACATCCTGGGTGACGAAGACCACCTGGGCGACATGGACTTCAAGGTTGCCGGTACCAAAGACGGCGTAACTGCCCTGCAGATGGATATCAAAATCCAGGGTATTACCGACGAGATCATGGAAATCGCCCTGGAGCAGGCCAACGCTGCGCGTCTGCACATCCTGGACGAGATGAACAAGGTTATCGCCGAGCCCCGCGCCGAGCTGTCTGAGCGCGCTCCGAGCATCACCACCATCAAGATCCATCCGGACAAGATCCGTGATGTTATCGGTAAGGGTGGCGCTACCATCCGTGGTATCTGCGACGAGACCGGTGCTTCCATCGACCTGGACGACGACGGCAACGTGAAGATCTATGCCGCTGATGCTGCCGCCGCTCAGGCTGCTGTAAACCGGGTCAAGGAAATCACTGCCGAGATCGAAGTGGGCGCAATCTACAAGGGCCGCGTTGAGCGCATTGTGGACTTCGGTGCCTTCGTTAACATCCTGCCGGGTAAGGATGGTCTGGTGCACATTTCCCAGATCTCCGAGCGCCGTATCGAGAACGTGACTGATGAGCTGAGCGAAGGTCAGGAAGTTCTGGTTAAGGTTCTGGATGTCGACAACCGTGGCCGCGTGAAGCTGTCCATGAAGGAAGTTAAGGAAGGCGAGCAGCCGACTGACTTCGCTGACTGATTTTTCAGTTAGTCAGTAACACGAAAACCCGCCTTCATGGCGGGTTTTCTGTTTAATAAGCTTTTATTTTTTTCGTGTGATTTTGTGGGTTTAGTGGCTAAAAATTCTTTTCCATAAACTCCAGCACTGCCTCCCTGTACGCCGGAATTACAAACGTCGCCGCATGGGGAGTATCTGTTCGCAAAAATTCCTTCGGCTGCTCCGCCGCTTCATACAACCGCACACCATGCTCGAACGGAATAATGCCATCACGCACGCTGTGGATAATCATCACCGGCACCGGTGACACACCGGCGATCCTGTCGGTGCCTTCGTAGTCATCCGGAATGGTCCAGCTCAGGGGGTACTGGAACGGCCAGGTGAGCCAGAACAGGCCGAGCTTCTCCCGGGCGATGTAGCGGAAGCCGGAGAAGGTGCCGTCGAGGATGAGGCCATTGAGTTCGGGTTGTTCGTTGCGCTGCACCCATTCGCTGGCGAGGGCAACGCCCAGGGCTCCACCGAGGCTCTGGCCCAGCAGGTAAAGCGGGCGGTTGTGTGTGTCTTCCTGTTCGATCAGCCAGCGTAGGCCGGTTTCTACGTCGTGTAAAGCGCCTTCGATATCGGGTGCACCAGTAGACTGGCCGTAACCGCGATAGTCGAGGGTGAATACGTTGTAGCCCTGTTCTGGCAGCCATGCGGCGTTGAGGATGTGGGCGCTGACGTTCTGGGCGTTGCCGTGCAGGTAGTAAACCGTGCCCTTGGCGGGCTCGTCGGTGAGGGCCGGGAGCCACCAGCCGTGGAGGGTTTCGCCGTCTGCAGTGTCGAGGTAGATATCCTGGTAGTCCAGGTTGAGGCGATCCGGGGTGATGTAGGTGGTTTTGTCCGGGTAGAAGAACACGCTGCTGCAGCCGGTTTGCAGCAGTGCGGTGATGGCCAGCAGGGCGACGATGGCCGCCCTGGGGTTCAGAAGTAGGCGTGAAGGCCGGCTTGCCATGTGCTTTGGTACCTGTCGAAGTGGTCTTCCCGGGTGAATTTGGCGAATACGCTGAACTCCCGGCCGATGTGCCAGTTGCCTTCGGCGTACAGCTGGTCTTGCCGGTGCTGGCTGCTGATGATCCAGGCCTTGGTTTTTGCGCCGGCCAGCAGGCTGAAGCGGTTGTTCTGGTGCAGCAGGCCGAGGTCTGCACCGGGGGCGAAATCGTGGCCGCGGCGCAGGTCGTCATCGATTTCCACATCGGCGGTGGCAATGGCGAACGCCTGGGTATTCTGGCCAAGGCCCCAGCTGCCACCGGCACCACCTTCCAGGTAGGGCGTGAGCACGCGGTTATCACCGGTATCGGTGCGGCGGCCACCAAAGCCCACCTGCCACGAGATTGGCGAGAAGAACTGGTTTCTCGGGCTCAGGGAGCGTATTTCCACCCCGGTGATCTGCTCTACCTGCAGTTCGTCGTTGTCGTGGTAGAGGCGGGCGTCGAGGCGCAGGAATTGCAGCTGCGCACCGGTGCGGTAACCGGCGGGCGGGTCCAGCACATCGTGGTAGGCGGGCCGGAGAGTCAGCTGGGTGAATTCGCGGTGGGCCAGCTGGCCGGAGCCCAGGCTCAGGCGGAAGGTGTCATGGCCCTGGTCGTCGCGGATTTCAGGCTCTGGCACCTTCGGCAACTCTTCGGCGCCGTCAATCTTGCTGCGGGACACCAACAAGTCATGGGATAGCGGTGCGGCATGTTCCCGGGGCCAGCCTTCGGCTTCGCTTTGGTAGCGCACGTAGTCGTAGGTGGCGTCCAGCAATTGGGCACGGTCGTTCTTCTCCAGCTCCCGGACTTCCGGCCCGTTCACATCCACATAGCCGTTGGCGACCGCAGCGGCGATGGTCCGGTGTTCAGGAGGCAGGCTGTCGAGGCTGTGGGCAACGGAGGTGGCGGCGGAGGGGCGGTAATGAATGCTTTCCACAAGCCCGGCATCCCTTACCCAGCGTACGGTGTCAGACGGAATGGCGTGAGTGCTTACTTCATCCAGCAGGTCTGTGCCCGGGCGGGCGGCGTCAATCAGTGCCAGCAGGCGGTAGGCACAGTTTTCGTCGAAGAAGTAATAGTCAAAGTTCTTGTCCTGAATCTCCCAGGTATGGGCCAGCAGCGTGTCGACCTCCGGCTGGGTGAGGTTCAGGGTGTATTCCCACAGGTCCCGGTGTTCGATGTCGTTGTACAGCCGGATCATTTCGTAATAGGGCTGGATAGCTGTGATGCCCGGATAGCCACCGAAGATTCCGCGATACGCAAACAGCAGTTCGCTGTCGTGTTCGGCGGCATCGGCTGCGTAGGAAATGGTGTTGGCCAGCAGCAGATCGGTTTCTTCGTCGTCCTGGGGCGGGTCCAGCCGCAGGAAGGTGTGGCCGAACATGGAGGACGGGCTGTTCAGGTACGAGGCCGCAAACACCAGGGTGACTTTCTCGGTGTTCAGGGTCTCGGCCCATTCGTCGTAAGCCGGGCAGTCTACCGGGGTGTTCGGTAAATCCAGTTGTTCCCGCAACCAGGCATCCCGGGCCGGGAAACGGCAGCGGGCATGGTCATCACCACCGCCGGGCTGGCGGATGGCTTCCAGGGTTGCCTGTAGTTCTGCTTCCGGTGAGGTTTTGCCATTCTCGCTCAGGAAAAACGCAGGGTCGTCTGCCTGGCTGGTGAAACCGGAGCCCAGGGTATCCTGGTGGTAGTGGCCAAGCGTGAGCCATACCGGATGTTCGTGAAGGTTGTCGGGAATGGCGGCAAAGGTTGCCGGGGTTGCGAGTGAACATGCAAGCCAGAGTGCAGCCTGCCCAGTGCGCAAGGGGTAGCCCATGGGAATTGTTTACGTCCGGTTTAGATTGGTACGGCGATAGTGCGCCATCCATGGCGCGGGTTCAATCCTTCGGGTTTAGCCGATCAGGCGGCTACGTACTTGCTCAGAGACTCGTCCTGCTCCATCAGGGAAACGATGGAATCTACCGCTTCACCGGAGGTGGTGTCAGAGTTCGGGAAAATGGCTGCAAAGTTGTCTTGCAGTACTTTGCGGAAGGTATCACGGTCGGCTTCTTCTACACCCAGCAGAACGGCCAGGGTGTCCAGGTTTTCGCCGGAACCACGGGACATGTCACGGGCAACCTTGTCGATGTTGCTGTCCATGTACATAGCCATGGATTGCACAGACTGGTTGGTGGAGCAGCCCAGAGTACCGGTGGTCATACCGAAAGTCTGGTTACCGAAGGTTCCGTTGGTGGTGGCGGCCAGTACGTGTGGAGCAATACCGGATTGGCCTTTCCAGATCATGGCGCCAACACCACAGCCGGGCTGGGCGAATGCCATGGAAGATGCGCCAAGAAGAATTGCACCTGCGATCAGTTTTTTCATTATCCACTCCTTTATGTGGTTTTTTGCTTCGTCGCATACCCTGCAACCGGAATTTCCTGGGTTGGCTGCAAGACAACGGCCCCGGCCGGTGCCGGTTTGGTTGAAGACCGTTACTACGAGTATAGATCAAAACTGGCTTGGGTAAATAAATCAGTGTATTGGAATAGGGAGGGATTGGCGGGGAGGCGTGGCGAAGAGGTTTCTTATGCCTAAATGTGATGGTTTTCTCAAAATTTAACCGCTCTTGTCATAAGCAGGCGCTTTCAGTATAGTGCGCGCGGCCATGACGGCCGAGTAACAACACATGGAGAAGTTTCGTGAAAAAAGCACTGATTGCATCTACCCTTCTGGTCGCCGGCGCAATGTCCGGTTGTTCCTCCCTGAATGTCAGCTCCACCCCGGTTCCCCTGCAAGGCAGCGTAACCACCGATATCAAGGCCGATATCGAAGTGGGTGAGAAGATCACTGGCAAATCCTCTGCAACCAAGATCCTGTTCTTCACCATGAGTGACGACAGCGAATACGCCGATGGCATGACCTACGGCAACGGCGGTGGCAGCGGTCTGGGGCTGGGTGGCCTGGATCCGGTTTCTGCGGTGAAGTCTGCTGCAGCCTATAATGCCATCAAAACCTCTGGCGCCGATGTGATTGTAGCTCCGCGCTACATCGTAAAGAAGAATGACTATCTTGTTTACGGCACCATCGACGTAACCGTTGAAGGTTATAAGGGCACGATCCGCAGCGTAGAGTAACGGATCTGGCCATGCCAGAAAAAAGCCGGAGCAGGGCAGGACCTCTCCGGCTTTTGTGTTTTTCAGGCAGCCTTAACCCCCCAGGTAAGCCTCCCGCACCTCCGGGTTCGCCAACAGGTTTTTTCCGGTATCGTGCAGGCGGATACGCCCGGTTTCCAGTACATAGCCCCGGTCTGCCAGGTTCAGCGCCTGATGGGCGTTCTGCTCCACCAGAAACACCGTTATGCCTTCTTCGCGCAGGTGACCGATGATCTCGAAGATCTGCTGGATGATGATCGGAGCCAGACCCAGTGAGGGCTCATCCAGGATGATCATTCTGGGTTTGCTCATCAGTGCCCGGCCGATGGCCAGCATCTGCTGTTCACCGCCCGACATGGTGCCGGCCCTCTGGTGCTCCCGCTCTTTCAGGCGCGGGAACAGCTCGTACACGTGCTCCTGGCTTTTGCGGATTTCGGCCTTGGTGTTGAAGAATCCCCCCATATGCAGGTTCTCTTCCACCGTCAGCCCCGAGAACACCCGCCGGCCTTCCGGCACAATGGCAATGCCGGAACGCATGATGTTGGAGGTGGCTTCGTTGGTGATATCGCGGCCTTCCAGAATGACCCGGCCGGCGCTGGCTTGCGGGTTGCCGCAAACGGTCATCAGCAGGGTGGTCTTGCCGGCGCCGTTGGCACCGATCAGGGAGACAATTTCGCCTTTGTTCACCTCCACAGACACCCCGTGCAAGGCCTCGATCTTGCCGTAGTGGGTATGAACGTTTTCCAGTACTAGCATGGTGTTTCCTCAGGCCTCGCCCAGATAGGCTTTGATCACATCGTCGTTCTGGCGGACTTCTGCCGGGGTACCGCTGGCCAGGGGGCGGCCCTGGTTGATCACGGTTATCCGGTCGGAAATGTCCATAACCAGGCTCATGTCGTGCTCGATCAGCAGTACCGACACGTTGTAGTCGGACTTCAGGCTGACAATCAGCTGGTTGAGGTCTTTGGTTTCGGCCGGGTTCAGGCCGGCGGCGGGTTCGTCCAGCATCAGCAGCTTGGGCTCGGTCACCATGCAGCGGGCAATTTCCAGCCGCCGCTGCTGGCCATAGGCCAGGTTGCCGGCTTCCCGGTTGGCCAGGTCCAGCAGGCCCACCCGGTCGAGCCAGTAGGTGGCCCGGTCCAGTGACTTCTGTTCCCGCTCCCGGTAGTTCGGGGTTTTAATCAGGCCTGCCAGCAGGTTGGTGTTCAGGTGCCGGTGCTGGGCCACCAGCAGGTTTTCCACCACCGTCATCTGGTTGAACAGCCGCACGTGCTGGAAGGTGCGCACCATGCCCAGCCGGGAGATCTTGTAGTCAGGCGTGCCCTGAATCTCCCGCCCTTCGAACAGGATCTTGCCGCCGGTCGGCTTGTAGAACCCGCTGATGCAGTTGAACACTGTGGTTTTACCGGCCCCGTTCGGGCCGATGATCGATACGATTTCCCGTTCCTGTACGTCCAGGCTTACCTGGTCGACTGCCAGCAGGCCGCCAAAGCGCATGGACAGATTGGATACTTCTAGCATGCCTGTCACTCCTGCCGTTTCAGTTCAATGTGAATCCTGCGCATGGGCATCAGCCCCTGCGGCCGCCATACCATCATCAGCACCATGGCCGCACCGAAGATCAGCATGCGGTAATCGGCAAACTCCCGGGCCAGCTCCGGCAGGATGGTGACCGCAATGGCGGCGAGGATAACGCCGATCTGCGAGCCCATGCCGCCCAGCACCACAATGGCCAAGATGATGGCGGATTCCAGGAACACGAACGACTCCGGGCTGATAAAGCCCTGCTTGGAGGCAAACACCGTACCGGCGAAGCCGGCAAAGAAAGCACCGATGGTGAAGGCGGAGAGCTTCACCGCCGTGCGGCTGAGGCCGAGCGAACGGGCAGCAATTTCATCTTCCCGCAGGGCTTCCCAGGCCCGGCCAACGGGCATGCGCATCAGCCGGCGGATTACCAGTGCGGTAATCACCGCCAGCACCAGGGCAATCAGGTACAGGAAGATCACCTTGTGCTCGCCGCTGTAGGCAATGCCAAAGGTTTCGTGGAAGGAGGTATTGCCTTCTTCCTTCACCCGCCGGCCGAATTCCATGCCGAACAGGGTGGGTTCGGGAATGCCGCCAATGCCGTTGGGGCCGCCGGTTACCGCCGTCCAGTTATTCAGCAGGATGCGGATGATTTCCCCGAAGCCGAGGGTCACAATGGCCAGGTAATCACCCCGTAACCGCAGCACCGGAAAGCCCAGCACCAGCCCGAACAGGGCCGCCAGGCAGGCACCGATGGGCAAGGCCGCCCAGAAGCTGAAGCCGAAATACTGCGACAGCAGCGCAAAGGTGTAGGCACCTACCGCGTAAAAAGCCACGTAGCCCAGGTCCAGCAGGCCAGCCAGGCCAACCACCACGTTCAGGCCCAGTGCGAGCATGACGTAGATCAGCACCAGCGTCGCGAGGTCCACCGAGCCGCGGGACACCAGAAACGGCCAGAACAGGGCAAATACCACGATGGCGGTGAGCACCCAGGATTCCAGCTTTGCCCGTTTGGCCTGGGGCATGGGCTCGCGCCCGCTCAGCGGGTTCAGTTTCGGCAGTTTGCCCAGGCTACCCATAATGCTGTCGCGGAACAGCTGGAAGAAAAACACCACGAACGCGGCCAGCACCACCGAGATCACGGTAGACATGGTGGCGCCTTCCAGGCCCACCTTTGTGCCCTGGGCCACCAGGTTCAGGCCCAGAATGGGGTAGGCAATAATCAGCGTTACGATTGCGCAGAACAACGCATGTTTGAAGTTGGGAGTGGCCATCAGATCTTCTCAACCTCCGGTTTGCCAAGCAGTCCGGTGGGTTTGAACAGCAGGATCAGGATCAGCAGGCTGAACGACACCACATCTTTGTATTCACCACTGAGGTAGCCGGAGGTCATGCTCTCGGCCACGCCCAGAATCAGGCCGCCGAGCATGGCGCCCGGAATGCTGCCAATGCCGCCCAGTACCGCTGCGGTAAAGGCCTTCAGGCCGGCAATAAAGCCGAACAGCGGGTCAACCGAACCGTAGTACATGCCCAGCAACAGGCCGGCCACCGCAGCCAGTGCCGCGCCAATCACAAAGGTGGCAGAGATGATGCGGTTGGTGTCGATACCCAGCAGGTTGGCCATGCCCAGATCCTGCGACACAGCCCGGCAGGCGCGGCCGATACGGGACCGGGAGATAAACAGGCTGAGGATGGTCATGCACACCAGGGTGGTGATAAAGATGGTGATTTGCATGTAAGACAATGAAAGCTGGAAGCCCTCTGCCGAACCGAAGCGGAAGCTGCCTTCCATCAGGGCCGGAAAACCGATGTTGCGTGAGCCCTGGGCCAGGTGCACATAGTTCTGCAGGAAGATGGACATGCCGATGGCGGAAATCAGGGGAATCAGCCGGTGCCGGCCACGAACCGGCCGGTAAGCAATCCGTTCTACCGCCCAGCCCATGGAGCTGGACACAATCACGGCGCACAGCAGTGCGACAATCAGGATCAGGGGAAGCCAGGCAATGCCGAGGGTAGCCAGGCCGGTAATGGCAATAAGCGCGGTGTAGGCGCCGATCATATAGATTTCGCCGTGGGCGAAGTTGATCATGCCGATGATGCCGTAAACCATCGTGTAGCCGATGGCGATCAGGGCGTAGGTGCTCCCGATCGTCAGCCCGTTAATGAGCTGCTGAAAGAAATACAGGAGGTCTTGCATGGGTGTGGAGCTCCGAGAAACAGCGCCCAGAAAGGCACCTTCCCCCGGATCACGGCGGGAAGGTGCCCTCGTTTATACTGCAATTAAACGAATCTGGCTTAGTTTGCCGGAGTCTTGCTGCCGTCGGCGTGCCACTCGTACACAACAAATTCGAAGGCTTTGAGATCGCCAGCCTTGTCGTACTGTACGGTGCCGATCGGAGTTTCAAAGGTGCCGGAACGCAGGGCGCTGGCTACCTCGAACGGGTCCTTGGAATCTGCCATCTCGATACCTTCGGCAATCAGCTGAACCGCGGTGTAGGACGGCAGAACGAACGGGCCGGAGGGGTCTTCACCTTTCTCGGCGAAGGCTGCCACCAGTTCCTGGTTTTCTTCTTTCTGGTCGAACGCCGGTGGCAGGGTTACCAGAAGGCCTTCGGCGGCATCGCCGGCAATGGTGTTGATGTCTTTGTTGCCCACACCTTCAGGCCCCATGAACTTGGCATCAACATCGGCTTGGCGCGCCTGGCGCAGGATCAGCCCCAACTCCGGGTGGTAGCCGCCGTAATAAACGTAGTCCACGTCGGCCTGCTTGATCTTGGTAACCAGGGAAGAGAAGTCTTTGTCGCCGGCGGTGATGCCTTCAAACATGGCGATTTCAACGCCGGCATCGTTCAGGGTGTCGCGCACGGCCGTGGCAATACCTTCACCGTATTGCTGCTTGTCGTGAACCACCGCCACGCGCTCGGGCTTCTGGGCGGCAATGTAGTTGCCGGCAACCGGACCCTGCATGCTGTCCAGGCCAATGGTCCGGAACACCAGCTCGTAGCCGCGCTGGGTGATTTCCGGGCTGGTGGAGGCCGGGGTAATCATCAGGATGCCTTCGTCTTCGTAGATGTCAGACGCCGGCTGGGTAGAGCTTGAGCACAGGTGACCCACCACATACTGAACGCCTTCGTTCACCAGTCGGTTGGCGACGGTTACGGCCTGCTTGGGGTCGCACACGTCGTCCACTTCAACGGCAACGAGTTCTTCACCCATCACACCGCCGGCGGCATTGATGCGTTCGATGGCCATGCGTGAACCGGAGAACTGCATGTCGCCATACTGGGCTACGGGGCCGGTCATGGGGCCTGCAATACCAATCTTGATTTCAGCAGCAGCCTGGCCGGCAGCCATCAAGGCAACGGAGGCGCTTACAGCGGTAACGAGTTTCTTTACGGAGGTATTCATCGTGTTTTTCCTGTTTGTGTCAGGGTTATTCTTATGTTTTCAGAGACTTAAGAAACACCACCACCCGAGCCTTGTCAAGCATGGGAGCTGAGGCATTTGCTCCGGAACACAGCGTTACTCTTCGAAGTTGAAATAACAAACGTCGAAGTTGAAACAGCAAACGCCGTGCCGGTCTCCGGATGATTACGCGTCCGTGCTGTCGTCCTGGTCAATAAAGACCAGGTTCCTGAAAGTCTCGTGATCCTGCAGCTGTTCAAAACTCGGGTCTACCGAGGCGTCATCCCGGTAAGCCTCGGAAATGTCGATGGCTTTTTCCAGCGTGGCCACCGCATCTTCCCAGCGGCCGATCTCGGCGTAGGCACAGGCCAGCTGGTAATGGGCGTGGCCGTTATCCGGGGCCAGTTTCAGTGCCCGCTGGCACAGGCTGATAGCCCATAGGGGCTCGCGCATTTCCAGAACCGCATCGGCCTTGTAGCTCAGGGCCTCCACATCGTCTGGCCGGAGGTCCAGAATCTGGTCGTAGGCGGCGATCTTGTTTTGCTGGGAGGTTTCCTGGCTTGCCTTCAACCAGAGCGCGTGCACCTCGTTGGTGCGCTCAATCTCCGCCTGGTTCTGGTGGATGATCTCGGATTTCTGCTGCAACTGTTCTTCAATAAACTTCAGCCGCTGTTCGTATTCCACCACCAGTTCGTTCACCCGCTTTTCGGCCAGGCTGGTGAGCTGGTTCCGCATGTCCCGGATGGAGTTCCAGCCGATCACCACCAGGATGGAGGTGGCACCGGCAATCAGGTAGAAGAAGTAGGTAACGGTATCGGTGGCGTAAGACATGGACTTGTCGGCCACGGACAGTTCTTTCTCTACCACCTTTTCGATCAACTCGGCCCGGGTGTCCTGCATTTCCTTGCGCAGGGCCTTGGACTCGTCCAGCAGGTACAGCTCCACAAACGGGGTGTACATGGGCTTTTCGAGGGTTTTGATGCTTTCCTCAACGTCTTCTGCGGTGAGCTCTTTGTCCGGCCCCAGTTGCTGCTGTTGTGCCTGGAGTGTGGTGGCGAAGGCGAGTGCAAAGACGAACGCTAGAAAGTACCTGATCATCAACCGTTTCCGTTTTCTGGTGCATGTATTGGCTGGCAGGTGATGACCTTAGCATAGTGGCTGGCGGAAATAATGCCGCATGGGGTGTTGAATACAGCGGGTAGAAAGGGCGCAAGCTAGGTAATATCCGCCACTTGCATTCTGTGGTGCAAAGACCTCTAATAATTAGAGGTATAAATAACTGATCCTGAGTGGAGTAGGGTGTGAATAATTACGAGCAGGTGTTGGTAGCACTTCGGCGGGTTATCCGGGCAACGGATCTGCATTCCAAGCGGTTGAGCAAGCATGCAGGCCTGACCGGGCCGCAGCTTCTGATTATGCGCACCATCCGGGACTTGGGTGAGGTGACCATCGGCACCATTGCCGAGAATGTGAGCCTGAGCCAGGCCACGGTGACCACCATTCTGGATCGCCTTGAGTTGCGTAAGCTGGTGTACCGGGTGCGCAGCACCCAGGACAAGCGCAAGGTGCACGCCCACCTGACCGAAGCCGGCGCCGAGATACTGGCCCGGGCGCCGAACCCCCTGCAGGAAGATTTCATCCAGAAGTTTCAGAGCCTGGCAGAGTGGGAGCAGACCATGATCCTGGCCTCGCTGCAGCGCGTGGCCAATATGATGGACGCCGACGACATCGACGCTTCGCCGGTACTCACCGTAGGCTCTGTCCTCAAAGACGACGGCTGGAAAGAAAAAGCCTGAGACGCAGTCTGGCAAGGGGTCTGTCCCTACGTGGACAGACCCCCATGGCACAAGGCTTATTCGGGCTCCCCTCCATGGCACCCAACCTGAAACCCATGGTGGCTGGTTCCGGGCGGGCCACAGGTTTTCTTTGGAAAAACAACTCGCTTCGCTCAGACATCTTTTTCCGGCAGAAAACCTGTGCCCCGCCCGAAACCGTCAATCTTGTGAGTTATAGTCAGCAAATAAGTTTTCTTTTTTCCGTGTCCTTCCGAGATGGGATGGTCTCCTCCCCACTCCAAATCGGCGTCGCAATGCGCCAGGATAGATGTTGCTGACACTATCCAGCGAGTTAAGGAGGAGACCATGCATCAGAATACCGTGATCGGCATCGACCTGGCAAAAACCT
>NZ_JBSXOP010000052.1:0-25325 GCF_056859535.1 Marinobacter sp. L-46 | reverse complement strand
GCACAAGAAGAAGGCACCGACTGCGAAGGTCTCTCCTTTCTACAAGAAAACCATCGGTTACGGACTGCCGGACTTCGCAGAGGAACTCAACTACGGAGTCGATCTATCAACCATCTGAGGGTGGTATCAGATTGATGGGGTGAAGGTGCCCCATCAACCATTAAATCCGTATACCCCAATCTCGATACGCTGTCCAAGCTGCATATGTCCGGATATAGCAACGTTGATTTCATGGCGGGCTCCGACCGGCAAGAGGACGGTTTTACATCGGCACGATTTGCGCCGATCTTTCATTTTCAGTTTTCCGACAGAGTGCTGTTTGAAGGTGAGCTTGAAATCGAGACCGGTGCAGACGGTGAAACCGATGTCATAGTAGAGTATTCGACAATTGATCTCATCCTGAACGACTACATGGCGCTGGTGGCGGGTAAGTTTCTGAGTCCGATCGGTCAGTTCCGCCAGAATATCCATCCCAGCTGGATCAACAAGATGCCAACCGCACCGGTGGGCTTTGGTCACGGTGGCGCGGCTCCTCTCTCTGACCTGGGTGTTCAGTTGCGTGGCGGCATCCCGTTGAGCGGGTCGATGCGCGCCAACTATGCGCTTTTTACCTCTAACGGCCCGACGCTGCTTGTCGATGGGCATGGTGATGAGGTTGAGCTGGAAATGGAAACCGGAGCTGCTTCATCGAATGCCGATGGCAATTTTGTCTACGGTGGCCGGGTAGGCTTCCTGCCGGTACCTGCGCTGGAGCTGGGACTGTCCGGCGCCCTGGGCAAGGTTGGCGTGGGGCAAGATGTATCTAACCTGACGGCGGGAGAGCCGGACCGTGACTACACCGTTCTGGGTGCGGACGCCGTTTACAACCTTGACGCCCTGCAGCTGCGCGGTGAATTTATCCAGCAGACCGTGGGAAGCGAAGCCGGCAGCACAATTCGTAATGGTGCGGTGAGCGGGGAACTTGACTTTACAGCCTGGTATGCGCAGGCCGCTTACCGGGTGCCGGATACCAAGTGGGAAGGTGTTGCCCGCATAGGTGACCTGGACACCCCGAATGACGATGCAAACCGCTCCCAGTGGTCCGTTGGGGTGAATTACCTGTTCGCAAACAACGTTATCATCAAGGCGGCCTACACCGTGGACGATTACGATGACAACGCTATCGACAATGACGAGCGCTTCAACGTTCAGTTGGCTTACGGCTTTTAAGAGGGTATTAACATGAAACTAATGAACCGCAACCTCATCAGCAATGCTGCACTCATGGCCGCGCTTTTCATCGGTGGCGCAAGTTCAGCCGCTGCCCAGGACGCCGACGACCCCATGGCGTTCGTCCGGGGCGCCCAGTCATGGGCTGACAACTGCGCACGGTGCCATAACATGCGCGACTCGGCCGAGTTCCGTGACGATGTCTGGGAGCCAACCGTGCTTCACATGCGCATCCGAGCGGGCTTAACCGGGCAGGAAACAAGGGATATCCTGACCTTCCTCCAGAAAGCCAATGATCCGGCAGATAATAAGGGGGAGAATAAATGAAACGATCATCTTTTCTGGTCGCCAGCCTGGTCGCCGGGAGCTTTGCCTACTCAGGCGGAGCCGCGGCTCAGGCGGACAGCGTGGAAGCCGGCGAAAAGCTCTATAACTCCACCTGCGTTGCCTGCCATGGCGCAGACGGAAAGGGCAAGCTGCCCGGCGTTCCTGACTTCACAAAGAGCGATGGCCGGCTGACCAAGAGTGACGATGTATTGGTTACCAATATCATGGAGGGTTTCAAGAGCCCCGGCTCATCCATGGCGATGCCCGCCAAGGGTGGCATCAGCTCATTGACCAAGGAGCAGGCGGGAGCCATCGTTCAATACATGCGCCAGGCCTTTGCCAGCAATTAGTAGTTGAAGTAGGGCAACTCGAAACTCCTTGTTGCCCTACTTCTTAGCATGCGTCGTTATCGCAGAACAGCTCATACAGAACTTCTATGATCCGGCGCGCCTCCTCTCCCGCCAGGGAGTAGTGTATGGTCCGCGCTTCGCGGCGCGCAGATACCAGGCCGTCCTTGCGCAGCAGGGCGAGTTGCTGGGAGACGGCCGCCTGGCGCATCTCCAGTGCATCCGCAAGTTCGCTCACCGCCTGCTCGCCGTCGACCAGTTGGCAGAGGATCATCAGCCGGCTCCGCCCGGAGAGGGCCTTTAGCAGATTGGTGGCCTGATCCGCCGCCGGATACCCGCAACCAGGCGCTCGCTATTCTTGAGCGGGCGCAACGCATTCCGCTGTTCGACAATACCCTGGTCAGCGCCGATGGTAAGGCAGTCGCCCTTTACCTGCCGCTGACCAGCAAGGACATGAGTTACCGGGTCCGCGAAGCCCTGCTTGACAAAGTCGCTGGCTGGAAGGATACCGGCGATCAGGTCTACATCACCGGGCTGCCCGTGGCGGAGGACACGTTCGGTGTGCAGATGTTCTACCAGATGGCGATTTCGGCGCCACTGGCAATGCTGGTCATCTTCCTGGCAATGTGGTGGTTCTTCCGCCACGTCCGGCTCATTACCTCGGCGATGATCGTGGCCATGGTGGCGGCTGCGAGCACCATGGCGTTGCTGGTGATCAGCGGTAGCACCGTCCACATCATGAGCTCGATGATCCCCGTATTCATCATGCCCATTGCGGTGCTGGACGCGGTGCATATCCTCTCGGAATTCTTCGACCGCTATCCCCTGCATCGTGACCGCCACCGGGCCATCCGGGAGGTCATGGGGATACTGTCCCTCCGCCTGCATCGCTCCAGGCACGCTGGTTCGGTCTGAACTATATCAATGTCGTCTGGCAGGAAAAAATGGTCAGCGGCATGGCCATGGCCCTGTTCGGCAGTTTCGTTGTTGTGCTCCTGTTGATGGCCTTATTGTTCCGCTCTCTGCTCTGGGGCCTGCTGTGCATGATCCCCCTGACCGTGACCATCGGGGCCATCTACGGTCTGATCGGCATTGTCGGCAAGAATTACGATATGCCGGTCGCCGTGCTGAGCGCCCTGAGTCTGGGGCTCGCCGTGGACTACGCCATCCACTTCCTGGCCCGTACCCGCGCCACTCAGGCCGAGACCGGCTCCTGGCGTCGCTCGGTGGCACCGATGTTCGGCGAGCCGGCACGGGCGATAACCCGCAACGCCATCGTGCTTGGCGTTGGTTTCCTGCCGCTGCTGGCGGCGCCTATCTCGGCGAGCAGAAGTACTATGTCTATTTCCGACGACCGGCGGATGGGAGCCAGATGACGTTCCTGGTTTGGAAACACCAGGACCGGGACGACGACCGCTGGCTGTACCTGCCGGCGCTGGATCTGGTTAAGCGAATTGCCGTCTCCGACAAACGCACCAGCTTCGTCGGCTCGGATTTCTTCTACGAGGACATCTCCGGGCGCAGTATTGATGCCGACAGCCATGAGCTGATTGAAACCACGGATAACTACTACGTAGTGCGCAACAAACCCAAGAGGCCCGGGGAGGTTGAGTTCGCCTACTACGATGTCTATATCCACAAGCAGTCGTTCCTGCCGGTTCGCACCGAGTATATCGACGACAGTGACAACCTCTACCGGCGTTACACCGCGCTGGCGGTGGAGAACATTCAGGGTTACCCCACGGTCGTCAAGGCGAGGATGGAGAATCTGCGTAACGGTGGCACTACGGAGCTGACCTACAGCGGCATTGACTATGACCTGAGCCTGCCGGAAGACGTGTTTTCGGAGCGGTATCTGCGCCGGGCACCGAGGGAGTACTTGCAGTGACCACCGGTGCACTGAGGGCAGGAGGGCGTGGATGAACACCAGAAGCCTGCTCTGGGGCATGTTGCTGACGGGTATCGTTCTCGGTGCAGCGCCCGGGGCGCTATGGGCGGCCGCGCCCGAGCTGCCGGAGGGGCTGGGCGATGATCCTCACCAGCGCGATCTCTCCATCGCCGAAACCCGGTTGCAGCTCGAGGCGGAGAAGTATTTCAAGGGAGTAACGCTGCGCCTTACCGGCGATTTTCTCTATGACGACCTGGACGATGATCGGTCGGTGGACCTGGAATCGGGTGAGGGCGCGTTCGACCTGCGCGAGGCCAGCCTGGTGTTCATCAACGATCTGTTTCCCAAGGACTGGGTCTCGTTTTTTATCGGCCGCGATGTGGAGTACCTCAAGGCGCCCTCGGACGCGCTGAAGGTTTCGGCTTTTTCCAGCTGGGCCAATCTTGACCTTGTCTACACCCCCCGGTTTGACGCGGATCGCTTCATCGACGGTCGCCGTCTCTCTTTCTTCAACACAGGGCAAGGGCGGCTGACCGGGCGCAATGCGGTTGTACTGGCGGGCCGGTGGGGGCCGGCATCGGCAACGTCGAGCTGGGCTATTACGATTCCCGCGCAGACCGCGATGGCGACGATCCCACAGTACGCAACAGCGAGCTGCGCCTGCTGCTCGGCTATGAGCAGGAAATTGCCCGTAACCTGACCCTGGGCCTGCAATACTACCTTGAGCGCATGGGCGAGTTTGAGGCCTACCGGCGGGCCTTGCCCCCGGGTGCCCCGGTGCGGGACGAGAATCGCCACGTCCTCACCCAGCGGCTGACATGGCTGACACACAGCCAGAATCTGGAGTGGTCGTTGTTCCTGTTCTACTCGCCCTCGGACCGGGACGCGTACCTGCGCCCCCGGGTGGGCTATCAGGTTGATGATCATCTCTCTGTTGAGGTCGGCGGGAACCTGTTTTTCGGCGCGCGGGAGGAAACCTTCTTCGGTCAGTTTCAGGATAACAATAACCTGTATCTCGGGGCGCGCTATGGGTTCTGAGGGAGTCGGGCATTGGCATCAAGGGCCCGTTCAAAGCCACTTACGTAGCAGCAGTCCAAGCGTGTCATACACGCCTTTCATGAAGCCGCGGTGTTTCCAGGCGATGCCAGTGATTTCACTGGCATCCAGCAAATCAGTTACGAACTCGTTTCTTAACTGGCCATTCAAGGCTTCGTTTGTGGAAATCAGCGTCAGTTCATAGTTAATAAACAAACTTCTGTAGTCGAAGTTCGCTGTCCCTATGCTTCCCCAGACATCGTCAACGAGCAGCACTTTGGAATGCATTAGCCGGGGCGTGTACTCGAATATGCGAACGCCGTGTTCCAACAGTTCTCCGTAAATGGCGCGGGCCGCCCATTGTGCGGGGGTCGAGTCGGTCTTTTCGGTGGTCAGGATCCGCACATCGACTCCACGGCGGGCCGCGAGAGCAAGTTGTTTGCGCAATCCCCGGTCCGGTACGAAATAGGGCGTCGCCAGCCAGATTTTGTCGGATGCTCCAGCCAGTTGGTCTTTGATGGAGCACCGCAGCTGGATGCGGCAGGCGCGTGTGGTATTGGGAGTGATCCGGCTGTCGCCGACTGTGTGACTGCCTGGGTTCCATTGCGTGTCACCGCACCAGAAGGCGTTGAACAGAGCGTCAGCCTCTGTGGCCAGGGGCCCGTTGATGCAGACATGCATGTCGCGCCAGTGCTGCCGCGTAAGGACGCCGCTTGAGCCCAGCGCGTCAACGTGAATTCGCACGTCGAGGCCGTGGCGGGACTGCTTCATCAGTTCATCGAGCAGCTCAGCCCCCACCTCGTCCGCCGCCAGGATATACGAAGCGAGAAAGATACGCTGGCTGGCGGTACGGATCGAGCGGGCCATCTCCGCATAGAGTTGGTCTCCCTCACCGAACAGCCTGAACACATCCTTCACGGCCCCGCTCGCGGGTTCACAGGCGGCGTCGCCGGGGTTGCCGTTCATATCTATAAGCCAACAGAGCCGATACCCAGGCTGTCATTGGTGTTTCTGATCGACGTTTCCCCATCGTGTTCGGCCCCGGTAAGTGCGCGTATGGCATCGATGGTTTCCGGAACAACAATCGCCTGGTTGTCGACCATATAGGCATAGAACAGCTCATTACCCTGCACCTTGAGCATGTCTTCCCAAAGCGCGACTTCATACAGGCTGTCGTGAGGTCGGCCAAGGTCGGCCATCAACTCCTTGACGCTGTTGATCGCGCTTAGCCCGTCGCTGTTCCGGAGGAAAACAATGCGGGAGGAGGTGCGGAACGCATCGAGCACTTCGTCCTTGCTCGCCTCACGTGTCAGTTGAACGGACCAGTAGTGCAGGTGGGCCAGTGTCTCCGGAACCTTGACCGCCATGGTTACCACATCCAGGTCCGGGTCGACACTTTGGGCATCCGGGCCCTGGTGACTGGGAATCTCCGGCTCTGGCACGAGGGTATTCATGATCCCGCCCTGATGGCTCTCCCAGGGATCGGTGGCCCGGCGCAGAAGGGTTCCCCGTGCCCGGTCCAGCAGCCCGTGGCCGCCAGTCCGTGGCAATGTCAGCCACGCCGGCCAGGGCCATGTCTTTCTGTACGGCAACGGCGTCAGCTACCCGTTTGCCAATAACGCCATAGCCATTGATGGCGACCCGAATAATTCCCTGAACGGCCATATTTGCCCCCCGGTTTCCTGAAAAAGAGTGAATGATCCTGCCAAATCCCCAGTGTAACCACAGTATAGGCAAAGGCTGAATTTCAACTGAACATCCCTGTGAATATGTATCTTGGTGCACTGGCAGTTGCGAAAAGTTGATGCCAGTCAAAAAAGAAATGGCGCTAAAGTCCTTTTCAGGTTCAGTTCAGTCTGGTGTAGTGAGATAATAAACCATCATGCGGCAATTCCATTACCGGGAGCCAGGTCGAACACTGTGTGGGTGGCCTGGAACAAACGAAAGGATGAACGGACGATGTCTGCAAAACATAATAGCGCTCGTGACGAGAATGACGAGAATACTGTAGCCGGAGAAGCAGGGGGGAAGTATACCTGCCCGATGCATCCGGAGGTGGTATCCGACGAGCCGGGAGACTGCCCCAAATGCGGAATGCACCTTGTGCCTATGGAGCAGGCCGGAACGAGCTCCCATTCCGGTCATTCGCACCATCATTCCGGTCATTCGCACCAGTGTTCCGGAGAGCATGAAAAACCGTCAGGCGATGACCGGAAATATGATCGCGTGCCGCCTGGATATTCGGGTGTGGTCTACACCTGTCCCATGCACCCTCAAGTCCGACAGACAAAGCCCGGGGCATGTCCTCTGTGCGGTATGGGACTGGAGCAGGAATCGGCCACCGCGGAAGATGAGGGGCCCAACCCGGAGTTGGTGGACTTTTCTCGTCGGCTCTGGGTTGCCCTGGCATTTTCAGTGCCCTTGCTGATTTTGACCATGACTCCCTTTATCGGTGTCATGGCGGTTCGCGACTTCTTCGGTGAGCGTTTGTCACTCTGGATTGAACTGGTGCTTGCTACTCCTGTAATCCTATGGTCCGGCTGGCCCTTCTTTGCTCGCGGTTACATCTCGTTTCGGACAATGAACCTGAATATGTTCAGCCTGATCGGCATGGGAGTTGGGGCGGCCTATATCTTCAGCATCGTAGCGGTCCTTGTGCCAGGGATCTTCCCGGAAGGCTTCCGGGACTCCGAGGGTAACGTTGGCGTTTATTTTGAGGCGGCAGCCGTTATCGTCACGCTGGTCCTGCTGGGCCAGGTGATGGAACTGAGGGCCCGTGAGGGCACCGGTAAAGCCATACGTGCGTTGCTGGATATGGCCGCCAAAACGGCGCGCCTGATCCGGCCCGATGGAACCGAAACAGAGGTTGCTCTGGAGGATGTGAAGGTCGGTGATCACCTGCGGGTGCGGCCTGGTGACAAGGTGCCGGTGGATGGTGTTGTTGTTGAAGGCCGGTCTTCCGTTGATGAATCTATGATTTCGGGGGAGCCGGTTCCGGTAGAGAAAGTGGAGGGAGACAAAGTAACCGGGGCCACCATCAACGGTACCGGAAGCCTTGTTATGGAGGCGACCCGGGTTGGCGCGGATACTACGCTCAGTCAAATCGTCGAGATGGTTGCCAATGCCCAGCGCAGCCGCGCGCCTATCCAGAAGTTTGCCGATATGGTGGCCGGCAAGTTCGTACCAGCGGTTATTGCCGTGGCGGCCCTGTCCTTTGTGGCGTGGGCCATCTGGGGGCCGGTACCAGCTTTGTCGTATGCGCTCGTGTCTGCGGTTGCGGTGCTTATCATCGCTTGCCCTTGCGCATTGGGGTTGGCTACGCCTATGTCGATCATGACGGCTACGGGGCGCGGTGCCCAGTTAGGTGTGCTGATTAAGAACGCCGAAGCGCTGGAGCGTTTTGCCAAGGTGGATACCTTGATTGTGGATAAAACCGGTACCTTGACGGAAGGCAAGCCCAGACTAGTGGCGGTGCTGCCGGAATCGGGTCATGACGAGACCGAGGTCCTCAGGCTTGCGGCCACACTGGAGAAAGGGTCAGAGCATCCGCTCGCTGAAGCCATCGTTTCAGGCGCCGAGGCACGTAACGTGATGCTTGGAAAGGCCGATGACTTTGAAGCCGTTACAGGCAAGGGGGTCAAGGGTGTTGTGGATGGCAAGCCAGTGGCTTTGGGCAATGCCAAACTACTGGAAGAGCTGGGCTTGGACGGTGGCCATCTGATGGAGGTTGCCAATAGCAGACGCGATGAAGGCGAAACGGTCATGTTTGTGGTGCTTAACGGCGCCGTTGCAGGCCTTGTCAGCGTAGCCGACCCGGTCAAGGAAACGACACCCGCTGCGCTCAAGGCCCTCCACGCCGCTGGCTTCCGCATAATTATGGCAACTGGCGACAATGAGCGCACGGCAAAGGCGGTGGCGGGTAAACTCGGTATCGATGAGATTCGTGCCGATGTGCTGCCAGAGGACAAGGCCAGCATCATTCGCGAACTTCAGAGCCAGGGGCGCAAGGTAGCGATGGCGGGGGACGGCGTGAATGACGCACCCGCCCTGGCCCAGGCCGATGTTGGTATTGCAATGGGAACCGGCGCGGATGTCGCCATTGAGAGCGCGGGCTTTACCTTGGTTAAGGGTAACCTCGATGGCATTGTCCGCGCCAGACGGTTGTCCCAGGCGACGATGCGAAATATCAAGCAGAACCTGTTTTTTGCCTTGGTCTACAACGGTGCGGGTGTGCCGGTGGCTGCTGGTGTGCTCTACCCATTCTTTGGCATCCTGATAGGACCTATCTTTGCGGCGTTCGCAATGAGTGCGTCTTCTTTGTCAGTGGTGATGAACTCCCTGCGTCTGCGTCGCGAGAAAATCTAGGGGGGATGAAAAGTCCCCCCCCCAACCTTATTCTCACTGGGTGAAGACTGACTGAGAGGTAATCTTCACACCTGAAAGACCGGCGCGAACCCACCTCCGGGCGTGCGGAAGTTGGTTGTCTGACCCTGATATATACGTGCAGCGGCAAGCAGACTTTTGCCAGCGTATGTGTACAGGCGAATGTCGACTTTTCTGGTGGCCACGGCATCGTCAATTCTCAGGGTTCGTTCTCCTGCGGGAACCAGGTCCTGTGCGATATAACCGCCATTCAGAATGTGTTCGAAAACGCGCCGGGTCACTTTGTCGCCCCGGTAGACGCCCTTGCTGCCATGGCCCGCAACCGGCTTGAAGAACAGTTGGCGCCTGGCACTCCACAACTCAGCTGCGTCATTCCTCGAAACCTGCCTGGTTCTCGGCACGGCCCTCTCCAGATGGCCTACATCCGCCTCATTTAGCCCCCAGTCTCGTAGGGATTGGGGAGCAGATAGCAGGGTCAGGTTTCGTTTGTCAGCCAGCACCGCATGCACATGGGGGTTGGGCGTTACCACCGCCGGCATTGGTGTTGATCTCGATCAGCCGGGGGCCGTCGGGGCCCAGATGAAAGTCATAGCCCATGAACGCCCCTATGGGGCCGGGATCGAAGCGTGCGATTTCCGGTGCCCAGGACAGTACACGCTCACGGTACGACGGAAGTTCGGTGGCTGATTCGATCGCCTGAACGATCCGTTCCATCGTCGCTATTGGCCGTCCGTTGGTAACCGTGGGTCGAGTCTTGCATCTGGAGCCCGTAGCTGAGGTGGGTTGTTCGGCGTGTGGAAGCGGGTGTCAGTTATCATAAACGGTCTGGACTATAGTGTCGGCATTAATCCTCGTCAAACAGATGCCAGACAACGGTTTTCAGGTCTGTTTCAGTTTACAGTTTGTAGCTTTCTTTGCTATACCTATGACAGGCTGGAGAATTCGGCCGTTACCAGATAACAAAATCTCATATAAAAAATCTCGTATAAAGAGACGTCGGAGGAACAATGAAAATAACGGGAAAACGCATCGGTCAGGGGTGCTTGGGCGCGTTGCTCGCCGTAAATGGGGTTCCCGCTGCCATGGCTTTGGAAGTGCCCACGTCATCGGGCGTGAAACTGGACATAATTACCCAGGGCAAGTTTCAGCCAACTTACTTTTCCAACTTTGATATGGACAGCAGTAAGGAGGATCGTGCCACGGATACGTCTGCCGGTGCTGTTCAGGTGGGCGATGAGTACGTCAGGGCGGAAGTGAGGCTTGGTGTTGTCGCCACCGGTAAGAACTGGACCGGGAAGCTACTCCTTGAAAACGACTTTGCCCTGGACGGCAATTCCGTTGACCGTGCATACCGTGGTGAGCGGTTTGGCCTGGAGCAGGCTTACTTTACCTATACCTTTGATCCGGCCTTCACCGTTCAGGGTGGCTGGACCTTCAAGGATCTGGACATGGGGTCCGGAGGGCTGCTGTACGGCGACGACCATCCCCTGTTCGGCGCCATGGGAAAGACCTCGTGGGGCAGTTACGACGTCTTCTGGATGCCAATCAACGATGGGTTGATCTCGCGGACAAATCCGACTCCTACCATAGCTCAGATTAACGGGCAGGAGGACTGGGATGTCTATGCCTCGAAGTTTGATATCGACCTGGGGGGTGGCAGTCGAGTCTCGCCAATCCTGACGTTTAGTGATAATCAGCAGCAGAACGCCGTGGCGACCTATTTCGGTGTGGAGTACATTGGCAATATCGGAGCCCTGAAAATCCGCGCCGAAGTGCTAGGGGTAACGGGAAGCTTCAATGGCGGGTCATCCACGCTTGAGAATGGTACAGTGGTTGATAATTCCAACTCTGACATCAGCGCCTTTGCGGGTTACGCGAGCGTCGAGTACCCGGTTAGTGAAGCCTTCAATCCCTTTATCGCACTCCGGGTGACCAGCGGGGATGACGATCCGACCGACAACGACGTCGAAGGCTGGGTGGGGATTACCGATATTGGCCGGTATTCGCCGCTGATCGGTATCGATGGTCAGTTCATGGGCTGGCAGCCTAACTCCAACCGGGCTATTGCCTCGGGTCTCTTTGGTTTGGCCCTTGATCAGGCCGGTCCTGGAGGAGCGGGTTACGGTGGTATATCCAACATGGGTACCGGTAACAACCCGGGTCAGATCATGCTGTCGTTCGGAAGCTCCGGTAACCTTGCGGCAATCTCGCCGAAGCTGTCCTACCAGGCGCAGATCTTCCCGATGTGGTTCCAGCAGACCGGGGGGCTTGAATCGCTCAGCACCGCCAGTGGCTCGGTGGACAGTTTTGCCGGTACCGAGGTGGACGTAGCCGTGAAATACCAGGCCAATGAGTACTTTGCGCCAAGGCTGGTGCTTTCCAGCTTCCTGCCGGGTAAGGGCGTTAAGGATGCGACCGGTGGAGATGATGCGGCCTATGTCGCAATGCTTGAGCTTAACTGGAATTACTAAAAGCTAGAGAGGTTTTTCAATTTATCGCAAAACGATTGAGGCCCGCCGTAACCGGCGGCCTCAATTTCTTTTTTTAAGGGGCATATTGTGAAACGAGTTCTGGCCTTTCTTGTCTTTTTATTCGTGTTGCCGAATGCCCTGGCCGAGGGCTACGACCTTCCTCTGGATTCACTGTCGGAATGGACTGGAAAAAAAGCCATTAGTGTTGTTTCGAATGTGCCGGATCTGGATAAAGATACAGAATTCCTGGCGCTGTTGGGGCGCCTTAGTGTTAGGGGGTTTGATGTTAATTTCGGTCGTTCCGGATTTTCCGATGAAGGGCTTGTTCTGGAAGTTCTTGAAGTAAATGATAAAATTGCGATCTCCATTAAATCCGCTGACTCACAGAAATACTTGCTTTCAACGTTTGTTGATCAGGCGCAACAGGCAACTTCAGTCACTGATTTCAGTACTTCTCCACAGAGAATTCTACCGTTGCCGGCAGGTTTTAATCCAGAGAGGGTTGAAGCGCTGCCTGGGTCAGCCCGTGCGGATAGCCGACTGATTTTTCTTTCCAATGCAACGCTGGCGTTGGGGTCACTCAAGGACGGTAATATACAGGTAATTGATAAACTCCAATCAGACATCAAAAACTCGAAAGCGATTTACCTTTCCATTGGCCAGTCAGACTCAGATCCGAATCCTGAGATTGCAGTGGTATGGGGGCAGGATCGGGACATCTCAGGCAAGGGGCAATACACGAAGATCTACTCTCAACTTTTCGAGGTCGCTGGGGAGGAGCTGCGGGAAGAAACTGAAAAAACAGAGAATGTTGCCATAAGGTTTATTAATAACCAGTTGCATGTCCAGCGATATGAATTGCTTGCCGGAGACATCGGGAAACTGATGGTTGCCTCTGTGAAGGGTTCAGGGATCGGAGCTGGCGAAGAGAGTTCGTCGCTTTCTGACAGAGAAATCTTTTCAGTTTTCCCCATCGACGACGCTACGAGGGTCAGTGTCGCGGAAAGCTATCTTGAGCTGCAGTCTCCCGGTGGGAAGCCTTTCCCCAGGCTTGAGTTGGGTAGAGTTTCTTTGCCAAGGGTCGCTATGCCATTAAAGGAGAGGAAAATCGTTACTACTCCCGATTACGCTTATTCCGTCAACGAACAATACCTTTCTATTCCCCGGAAGGTTATGGCTGAGGAGGGGGAGGTTATAACCTTTCTGAGAAAGCGCAGGGGGGCTTTTGCAGGGTTAGCGTCCGCTTCAGGATCGGATGTAATGGTTAGCGCAAGTTGGGATAGAAGTTCGCCGGGCGCTGGGTTCTCGATTACTCCAATTCGTGAGATTAATTCCTTTGTGATCGATTTTTCATACGTGATAACTGGAGACGAATCGATATTGGTCGTTCTGGCTAATGAGGAGAGTGACAGTCAGGGAGCTAGCCACATATACATATACAGTGTCCCGTCTGGCTAATTCGTCGACCCTTTAAAAGCGTCAGATAGAGGGTCAATTAGGAATCTCGACAGTCACTTGCAAGCCACCACCAGAAGCTGTTGAGAAGGTAACGTGCCCACCGTAACGCTCAACGATTTCTCTCGCTATGGCGAGCCCAAGGCCGTGCCCCGGTGTTTGTTCGTCCAGACGTAGCCCGCGCTGACCCAGGCTGGTCATTTCGTTTTCATTGACTCCTGGGCCATCATCGGTCACGACCATGCGAGTTAACCCGTTGTCTTGTGATAAGGAAAGTTCAACGTAACCGTTCGACCATTTTCCCGCGTTATCCAGCAAATTTCCCAGGATCTCGTTCAAATCATGCTCTTCAACCGGCCAGCGGCTTTCCTCGGGAAGGGCGCTGGACAGCTCAAAGGATTTTTCCGGGTACAAACGGCCTAGCATCCAAAGAAGATCCCGGGCCTGCTTCAAGGGGTACGCACTTTTTCCAACCTGCGGGCCGGCGAAACGACTGCGCCGCATTTCCGCTTCAAGCTGTTTGTCGATGTCATTCAGCCGGGCTGCCATCTGGTGTCTCAGATCGTTGTTTAGAGGGTGGCTTTTGTCGTCCAGAATCTGCCGGACAGCTGCGATGGGTGTTTTAACGCTGTGGGACAAGTTTGCCAGGGCGTCTCGTGAGCGCTCCAGTCGCTGATCCAAAGAGTCGAGCAACTGGTTGAGCTGCTCCACAAGGGGCTGAAACTCCTCGGGAGACTGGACGTCAATACGCGAAATTTTGCCATCCTGGAGCCTTTTTAGTGCAGCCTTGAGTGTTACAACAGGGCGCATGGATAGGGTAATGCCGAACCAGATCACGGCGACCAGAAGCAGTATCAGCAAAACGGAGACGATGGCAGTCCAGGCATGCAGTTCTGCCTGACTGCGTTTCAATGCGCCGAGATCCTCGGAGACAATCACAGTGATAGGCGTTTCGCCTACCTGGAAGGATTTTCGATAGGCAAGGATATCCGAGGGTGCGTCAGCTATTTCTGTGTCGTGCACCCGAAGGGTTCCGTCATTGCCGGACTCAATCAAGGGCGTTAAAAGAGGCGCCCAGGCCTCGGGCGAAATGATTGTCCCGGAGGGCGACCGTATGGCAAAGGCGTGATGGAAGACATCCTGGAAGTAATCACCGGTCTGGAGCGTATCCACGCGACCATTCGACGTGCGAATCTGGTGTACAAGGAACGCGACTTCGTCCTTGAGCCTGCTTTCAACGAATTCCCTGGACATTCGTTCCAGCAACAAGCCGTGCACCAGCCACGCAAGAACCATCAGGCCAATGCTGGCCGGCAATAGCAGGGCAAGCAGAGTTCCCTTGACTGACGCTGGTTTCCTATGAAACATCGTTGAACAGATACCCCTGGCCGCGCCGTGTTGAGATGGTTTTGGGGCCTACCAGCTTCCTTAGCCTCCGGATATAGGCCTCGATGACGTTTTCACTCGGGTTGTCATTAAGGTTGTAAAGCTGTTCCATCAGCTGCTCTTTCGAGAAAACCTGGCCAGGCCGGCTCATCAGGCAGCGCAACAGGCGGAACTCGGTGCCTGTCAGGGGGTGTTCCGTGCCTCCCTCCAGTTTCAGGCTCTGGCGATTCTCGTCCAATTCAAAGCGGCCGGCCTTTACCAGGGAATGGACTCTTCCTTCGCTTCGACGCACTATGGCGTTAAGGCGGGCGATCAGCTCTTCGGTCTGGAAGGGCTTGGCCAGGTAGTCGTCTGCCCCGGCCTTTAGACCATTGACCTTATCATGCCAATCGTCCCTTGCAGTCAAAATCAATACAGGAAAGCTGACGCGGTTCGCTCGCCATTTTTCCAGCACATCCAGACCGTTACCATCGGGCAAGCCCAGATCCAGTATGCTTATCCGGTAATCCTCCTGCTCGCCAAGAACGATAGCCTCTTTCGCCGTGTAGGCGGCATCCACACTGAACCCTGATTTCTCTAATTGGCGTGTGAGGCCTTGTGAAAGCAAGCGATCATCTTCGACCAATAGTAATCGCATAGTTGTTCCTTTCCAGTGGCAATATGACCGGCGCAGTCTCGCTGAAGCGCCTGAATCCAGCCTGAATAATAATTATTTTGGTATTTTCAGCAAGAATTCAGGTTAGTGAGCGATGGTATCAGCCGATTCTGGACATTGCTCAAGTTTCGGGGCAAGTGTGACCAGCGCTTACTATAAATTATTGCAGGAGAAGATGGGATGAGTGCATCAAAGTTCTTGGTGGCGGCAGTCGCGATCTCGATGTCCGCAACGGCATTTGCAGCGGGTGCTCATGGCGAAGGGCATGGTAGCGGGCATGGTGGCGGGCACGGCGCGGCGACTGGTGAGCCGGGCAAAGCGTCAGAAGCCACTCGGACAATCACCGTGGAAATGCATGACAACTACTACGAGCCGGACTCGATTGATGTGAAGCCTGGCGAAACCGTGCGCTTTGTAGTGGAGAACAAGGGCAGCCTGGTTCACGAATTCAATATTGGCACGCCTGCCATGCACGAAGCCCACCAGAAGGAAATGATGATGATGGTTGAGCACGGGATTATCCAGGGCGGCACGCTCAATCGCGACATGATGGAAATGGATATGGGGAATGGCAAGGCCATGAAACACAACGATCCGAACAGCGTATTGCTGGAGCCGGGGCAGAGCAGGGAAGTGGTCTGGAAGTTTTCCGATAAAGGTGATATCGAGTTTGCCTGCAACGTGCCCGGGCACTATCAGGCCGGTATGTATGGCGAAGTGGATTTCGACTGATCCCTTTCTTATCAACCGCTCCCGCCGCGCCGGCGAAATCCTCGGCCTTGCGGCTCTGCTGTTGCCGGTGATCGGCCTGGCAGGGGAATACAGCCTCACAGTCGATCGGGTAAAAATCGATACCGGCGACTTTGTCAAAACGGGTATCGGCTACAATGGCAAATCCCCCGGGCCGGTTCTGCGCTTCAGGGAAGGCGAAGAGGTTTCCATCAATGTGACCAATAACCTCGATGAGATGACCTCCATTCACTGGCACGGGCTGATCCTTCCCTTCGATCAGGACGGCGTGCCCGGTATCAGTTTCCCCGGAATCAAGCCGGGAGAAACCTTTACCTACCAGTTTCCCATCCAGCAGACGGGTACCTACTGGTTTCACAGCCACTCCGGCTTCCAGGAGCCTGACGGTGCTTACGGTGCCATTGTCATCGAACCCGAGGGGCGTGAGCCGTTCCGTTACGACCGTGAGTACGTGGTTCAGCTGACCGACAAACACCCGCACTCCGGTGACCGCATCATGCGGAACCTGAAAATGATACCCGATTACTACAACCGCAAGCAGCAAACGGTGGGTGAGTTTTTTTCGGACGTTTCTGAAAATGGCCTGATGAATACGGTCCGGGACCGGATGGCCTGGGGTAACATGCGCATGATGAAAGCGGATGTCGAGGACTTGCACGGCTTTACCGGTCTGATCAACGGCAAGGGGCCGGAGCAGAACTGGACCGGCCTCTTCGAACCGGGGGAGCGCATCCGGCTGCGTTTCATCAACTCCTCGGCGATGACGTATTTTGACGTTCGGATTCCCGGCCTGGATATGACGGTTGTGCAGGCAGACGGCAATAACGTACAGCCGGTCAATGTCGCCGAATTCCGGATCGGCGTGGCAGAAACCTACGATGTGATTGTCCGCCCCAGGGAGGCGCAGGCCTACACCATCTTCGCTGAGTCCATGGGCCGTTCGGGCTATGCAAGAGCAACGCTGGCTCCGGAAGAAGGAATGGAAGCCGCCGTTCCCCAACTGCGTGAGCCTGCGCGCCTGACCATGGCCGATATGCCCGGTATGGACCACGGTAGCATGGCGGGCATGGACCACGGCAGTATGGATATGAGCGGTACCGACGGCATGTCCGGTATGGGCGACCCGTCCATGAAGGGGATGGATCACTCCGGTATGGCCGGTATGGATCATTCGAACATGCAGGAGATGGATCATTCGGGCATGCAGGAGATGGATCATTCGGGCATGCAGGAGATGGATCATTCGGGCATGGCGGGCATGGACCACGATTCCATGGAGATGCCCAAAGGTGGCGCGAGCGATCCGTTCTACGCGAAGGGCAGTGGCCTTGTGCCCGTGGCGGCGAATGGCGGCAAATTCCTGTCCTATGCAGACCTGAAAGCTCAAAACCCGCTGTATGAAGACCGGGAACCGACCCGGGAAATCGAGCTTCGACTGACCGGCAACATGGAGCGCTATATCTGGAGCATTAATGGCGTCAAGTACGAAGACGCAGACCCAATTCGTCTCAAATACGGTGAGCGAGTTCGCTTCAAATTCGTGAACGAGACCATGATGACTCACCCTATGCACCTGCACGGTATGTGGTCCATTCTCGATGTTGGTGCAGACCAATGGAACCCGATCAAGCACACGGTCAGTGTGCAGCCAGGCACCACGCTTTACATGGAAACCGAGGTCGACGCGCCCGGTCAGTGGGCGTTCCACTGTCACCTGTCCTATCACGCGGCCGCTGGTATGTTCCGCAAGGTCATTGTTGAAGGTGGGCCAGAGTCGACGCAGGCCAAAACAGACGTGATTGCCAAAGATGGAGGTGAGGCATGAGCCGTATTCGATTGCTGGGTGCTGTGAGCCTGCTCGTTTCGATCGGCTTCCCAACCGCGTTAGCGGCTCAGGAGATGATTTCCGACACCACCGCGCGTAAGCAGCCGCTCACGACCTGGGGTGTGCAGTTGGAGGAGTTTGAATACCGCTACAGTGACGATGATGAGGAGCTGGGAGTCTGGGAAGCGGATTCCTTCTACGGCACCGACGAGCTGAAACTCCGGTGGATTTCAAAAGGTGAGTACAGCCTGGAGGAGCGGGCCTACGAATCACTGGAAAACCAGCTGGTGGGGCAGGTGCCGATTTCCAAGTTCTTTGATGCCAAAGCCGGCGTCCGGTTCGACACACCCGAGGGTCCGGACCGGACGTACGCGGTGCTCGGTGTTGTCGGGCTGGCGCCCCAGTGGTTTGAGATCGATGCGAACCTGTACATGAGTGACGAGGGCGACACATCCGCCGATCTGGATGCCGAATACGAGTGGCTGTTGACCAACTACTGGATCCTGTATGCGACTCTGGATGCGACGGTAGCGTTCAGCGAGGACCGGGAAATTGGCGTCGGCAAGGGGTTGGTGTCCACCGAAACCGGCCTCAGGTTGAGTTATGGCCTGATTGACCGCACGTTCTCGCCCTATGTGGGTGTGGTGCACGAGCGCAAGTACGGCGATACCGCGGATTTCGCCAAAGCCGGGGCGGTGGTACGGAAGACTGGTTTGCCGTGATCGGCGCCCGCATCGCGTTCTGATCGTGGGGCTGACGGGCCCGGGATACTCCCCGGGCCTGTTTCTGTCTACACTTTGATCTGGGTCAAGTCCACCTGGAATTTTCACCTGTATTCAGTCGCAGTTCAGGTTGGCATGGTGTGATAGAGGGTAGGTAGCGAGGCAACGAGGTGCACTCCCATGACCAAAGCACACAAAGCAAGTAATCAGGCGCAGTTTCTGTTGCGCCGGAAACTGACCGTCGAAGACCTTGGCGAGAGTGAGTGGGACGATTTTATCCACGAACTCAACCACCATCCCTGCGTCGATTTTGCCGAGCGCAAACCGGGCAACCAGCTGCATGTCACCTTCGATGGGACCCATTGGTCCACCGATGAGCTGCTGGAGCTGATCGAGCTCCATGGAGGCCGGTTGAAAGCGGGCTGGTGGACCCGGCGGAAACTGGCGTGGTATCGCTATACGGACGACAACGTCCGGGCCAATGCCAAGCATGAGCCGTTTTGCTGTTCGAAAATCCCGCCGATGAAAAAATAACAGGAGGTTGTATGTCATACACGATTGACCGACTTATCGGCAATGCGGGTTTCGAGGAGGTGGACAAACGAACGCGTCAGGCGCTTACCGATCACGGCTTCGGGGTGCTGACGGAAATTGACGTCAAGGCCACGATGAAGAAAAAGCTGGACAAGGATATGTCTGCGTACCGGATTCTCGGGGCCTGTAACCCAGGTATGGCCTGGGAAGCCATTGGCGTGGAGCCTCGTGTCGGCGCGATGCTGCCGTGTAACGTCATTCTTCGCGAAGTTGTGGAGGGTATCGAGGTCAGCGCGATAGACCCCGTGGCTTCCATGACCGCTATTGATAACGACGAGCTCAAGCAGGTTGCTGGAAAAGTCAGGGAAATGCTTTTAAAGGTTGTTGAATCGATTTGAGTGACCGAGAGAGATCTGATTCCCGTTGTACCCTGACCTGAGGAGGTGGTTTTATGAAACTCCAGGCGCGTAACCGGTGGCGCTCCTCGCTGGTAGCCACTGTCCTGATGAGCCTGTCCCTGACGGCGATGGGAGACAGTGCCCGGGCATTCGTACCCATGGGGACGGCGGATTCCGTGGGCGTTATTGATCTGGAAAGTTACCAGATAACGTCGACGATCAGCGGGACCATCAATACCCATGGCTCGGCACTGACACCCGATGGCCGCTATCTGGTTGCCGGCAGCCTGACCGCTCACGACAGCCAGGAACCGGTCAGTCGCCCGGAGGGCGTGACGGAAGATGAGCATGCCGCCCATCATGGGGGTGGTGCGCCCGCGGCAGCTCCGGAAGACGCCAATACCGGGCGGATCTATGTTGTCGATACCTCCACGAACGCGATTGCCCGCACGCTGGAGGTGCCTGGGCCGGTGCACCATGTACTGGTGACCCCTGACGGTCGCTACGCTGTTTCCACGCACCGCCATGGGCGGCGGTATCAGTGTGGTTGACCTGGAATCCGGACAGCTGGTTGAAACCGTGGCGACGGGCCCGGCGCCCAACTACGTGGTAGCGACCGACAACGGTCAGTCTCTGCTGGTCAGCAATACCGGCAACGGCACGGTCAGCGAAGTGGATACCCGGCACTGGTTCGTCAAACGCAATCTTCGGGTTGGCGGTAGTCCGGAGCATATGGTGCTCGCCCCCGGCAACGAACGGCTTTATGTCAATGATGTCGACTCGGGCCAGGTTGTTGCCCTGGAGCTTTCCAAAGGCGCCGTGGCGGCAAGGTATGATGTCGGGGCGGAATCTCATGGCGTTGGCCTGAGCGCCGACGGCGGGATACTGTACGCAACCAGTAAGGGCGGCGACCGGGTCGTCCGGATCGATCTTGCCAGCGGGACCCGCCATAGCGTGTCACTGGCGCCGGCCCCCTACCATCTGGCAGTATCTCCCGGCAATGGCCGCCTGCTGGTTACCAGTCGTGCCGAAGGCAGGCTTTGGGTGCTCGATCCGGCATCCCTTGAAATTATTGACGAGATTGCGCTGAATGGCACCGGCCATCAGATTTCGATCCAGTCTCATTGACCGGGCCGGCGCAGGGCCTGAACCGGCGACCCATAACCCGACCATGGCGGGCGGATACCCGGGTATACCCCGCGTGGATTGATGGCAAACAGGGCTGCTGCCACCGGAACGGCAGCAGCAGGCTCAAAGGTTTATTCCCTGTCCTTTAACCTGCCTTTTGAAAACCAGGCAAACAACACCGGCAAGACAAACAGTGTCAAAAACGTGGCTGTCACCAACCCGCCCACGATGATACCCGACGTCAGGCAGGGCGTACATCACTGCTTCGATGGGGTAAGTAATGAGCTGCTCCACCTCTTCGGCGGCGAGCCCTGGTACCTCGGTATTCACCGACACCTGAACGTTGGTCACATCCGCAAAGACATCCAGATTCAGTTTGGGAATAATAAAACGGCACTGACTCACGACCGGCATTGAGCCCAACGGTCGGTTCCGCCCGGGTGCTACGCCGTGTCACCTCGGCTTCCGCCTTCAGCGACTGCCAGCGCCTCAGCGGTCTTGTCCAGTACTCGTTGCCGGTACAGCGCTTCGGCAGCGCTTCGCAGATAGCCCGCTTGCTGACGTCTTGCGCCCCGTCTGTCCCACCAGTCGATGGTCTGCTGAACGCCGACGCGGTAGTTGTCGTCGTCGCCATTACGCTCCAGATCGGTGGACAGCTCCGGGTTGTAGATAGGCTGCTCCACCGCATCGGCACTGGCGTTGGAACCCAGCCATTGCTCGCGAGCGGCGAGCACGTCAGGGTGTTGTTGTACCTGGGATGCCAGCCAGGCGTCCCAGCCGGAAGTTTGTGCTTGGGCAAGCAGGGGCAGGACAAGCACGCACGCGCTCAGCAAGGCCTGCCAGGGCCAGTCAAATCGTCTCATAATGATAGTCCTGCGGTTCCATGATGTATCACCCTGGAATAAATGCCATTGTGGTGCTGTAGCCCCGGGCTACAGCGGCTGATGACGCGCTTTTGCGATGTAATCAGGCGATGGGAGGGCGGAACAGGGAAGGGAAAATGCCGGAGGTGAGGTTGGCCTGATTTTGGCTATAATTTCCAGCACCGGTCCGGCCGTTTCGCCCAAAACTGTTAAATTTGTCGGTTCTTCCGCAGCAACCGGACTATTTGCTTGATCTTTGAGCTACTCATACCTTCTATAAGGTGGCTGCAACCAAAAAAGTAACGATAATCAGACAATCCGAAAACGCGCATGAGCCAAAAACCGCTTACCCTCACTGCACTCTTTTTGACCCTGGTGGTCTACTCCCTTCGGGCACTGGCCCAGGCTCCGGACGCCGAACAACTGGTGGCCGGCATGGAAGATACCCTCTGGTCCGACAGCAACCACGGCCGCTTCACCATGCGCATCGAATCCGAGTACTGGACCCGCACTCTGGAACTGGAAGCCTGGATGGACCGCCCGGAGTACACGCTGATCCGCATTCACGCGCCCAAAAAAGAGGCTGGCATTGGCTCGCTGCGAATCGGCGATGCCATGTGGAATTACCTGCCCAAGGTTGATCGTACCATCAAGATCCCGCCATCGATGATGCTGCAGCCCTGGATGGGTTCAAACTTCAGCAACGACGATCTGGTCAAGGAAAGCTCGTTCGTTGAAGACTACACCCATGAGCTGGTCGAGACCGACGATTCGGGCGAGGTGCCTGTGTACCGGATCGTCTCGACGCCCCGGCCCGACGCGCCGGTGGTGTGGAGCCGTTTGGAATTCAGGATCCGCGCCGATGCTATCCCGGTGTCGGCTGCTTACTATGGCGAGCGCGACCAGGTCGTCAAGCGCATGACCTATGACCAGATCGAAACCATGGGCGGGCGCCGCATTCCCACCCGCTGGACGATGGTGGACGCCGATAACCCCGAGTCCCGCACGGTGATCACGATTGAGTCCATCGAATTCGACCTGCCGCTCGATGAGGCGCTGTTTTCATTGCGCCGCCTGCGCAACCCACAGTGAGGGCCGGCTATGAGCATCGTTAACGTGGAGAATGCGTCGCGGATCTACCGTCAGGATTCGATTGCCGTCAAGGCGTTGGATGAAGTGTCGGTCGCCATCGACGCCGGTGAGTTCACAACGCTGGTGGGCCCGTCAGGGTCGGGCAAGACCACCCTGCTGAACCAGATTGGAGCCCTGGACGAGCCGGATAGCGGGCGTATCCAGGTGGCGGGTGAGGAAATCACCGGGCTCAGCCGCAAGAAGCGGACCCTTCTGCGGTTGTGGAAGATCGGCTTTGTCTTTCAGGAATACAACCTGATCGGTGTGCTGTCGGCGCAGGAGAATGTCGAGTACGTGTTGATGCTACGGGGAGTGCCGTTCCGGGAGCGCCGCGCCGAGCGTGAGGAAATACGGCCGTGATGGCGTGGCTACGGCTGGCTTTTGGCAATCTCCGGGTTAATCGCCGGCGCACCGCCATCACACTGTTGTCGGTGGCCGTCGGTGTCGGCGGACTGGTGTTTCTCTGGGCATTCATCGATGGCATCAACGCCCAGATGATCAACAACATGACTGGCTATGTGACCGGCGACCTGAAGGTACATCAGCGCGGCTTTCACGACGACCGGGAGATGAACATTGCCCTGGCCGAGCGCTGGAATCTCGCAGAGGATGTGTCGGCCGTAACCGGTGTGGCGGCGACCACTCCCCGGGTAACGGGCCATGCCCTGGCCAGCCGTGCGGGATCGGCTGCAGGGCCACGACGTGGAGGTCCTGGGCTGGCCGGCCCTGATGCCATCGCTGGTGCAGATGGTGGCCTTTCACGACGCCGTCGCCTATATCGTGATCTTCGTGGTGTTCGTGGTAGTGGCCGCCGGTATCGTCAATACCATCCTGATGTCGGTGCTGGAGCGCAGCCGGGAGTTTGGGGTGATGATGGCGCTGGGCACGCCAAGCAGCCGCATCGTCTGGCTGGTGCTTCTGGAAACCGCGATTCTGGCCGGCCTCGGCTATCTGTTGGGGCTGGTGCTGGGATTGTCGCTGACCGGCTATTTCGGCAGGTATGGGCTGGATTTCAGCGCCTATATCAAGGCCATGGATACCATGCCGGGGCTCAGCGGCATCGTTTATCCCACCATTGAATTCCAGCGTCTGGTGGTGATTGGCGTTGTGGTGGTCTCGGTAGCCTTGCTGGCGGCCGCCCTCCCGGCCTGGAAGGCGAGTCGCAACAGTCCGCTGGAGGCGATGGGAGCCAGGCGCAAGGTGATTAACCGCATCCGCCGGATTCACTGGCAGGTGACGTCCGATCACCGGCTGCTGATTTTCGCGCAAATGGCACTCCGTTCGGTGTTCCGCAACCCGAGACGGTCAGTGATTACCGGCTCCGCCACCGCGTTCGGGCTGGCGGCCTATCTGTTCCTGTACGCTTTTGCCGATGGCTTCTTCGAGCAGATGATCCAGAACTCGACCCAGCAGCTCAGCGGGCACGTGCAGGTGATGGAAGCGGGGCACGCCGTCGATCTGTCGCCAGCCCTGCGCATCGCAGACAGCCCGACGCTGCTGAGGCAGTTGCGGGCACGCCCTGAAGTGGAGGCCGCCGCGCCGCGGGTGGTGCTTCGTGCCATGGTGGCGAATCCGGGGAAAAGTCTGCCGGTGGAACTGGTGGGTATTGCGCCGGAACAGGAGAGGGCCGTCACCGAACTTGCCGGTTATATTGAGCAGGGAGCCTACGTTCAGTCAGGCGACCTGGCCTCCGGGGCTCAGGCGATTCGCGGTATCTACCGTACCGGAAGTGACCTGTTCGACAGTGAGTATGCGTTTATTGATATCGAGGCCGCCCGTCGCCTGGGCAGCCTGCAGGGGGGCGAAGCCTCGCGGATCGCGCTGCGGCTGTCGGACCGCGCCGGGAGCGCCGCGCTGGCGCGCACCCTGAACAAGTCGCTGAGCGGGGACGGACTGGTGGCCCAGGACTGGGAAACCCTGCTGCCGGTGGTGGCCATCGGGGTCATGAATACCATGGTGATGTCGGTGATGGAGCGGACCCGGGAACTGGGCGTCATGCTGGCACTGGGAACCCGAGGTGTCCAGTTGCTGCTGACGATTGTGTTCGAGGCGTTCTTTCTGGCGGTACTCGGCATGGTGGCCGGAACCCTGGCGGGCGGTGCGCTGGTCTACTGGCTGAACCAGGCCGGCATTGACCTGTCCTCGATCAGCGGGGCGCTGGAAACCATTCCGGGCATTACCGACCGGGTCTATCCGGTGCTGATGTTTGATCATGTCTGGCTGCCCAGCCTGCTGCTGTTTCTCTGTTCGGTGACGGTGGCGCTGTATCCGGCATGGCGGGCGGCGCGGCTGGACCCGGTCGAGGCCATTCATCATGGCTAGGCACTGGCAAGTGGCGTCAGGGCTGGTCTGCCTGATGCTGGCTTCAGGTGTTGAGGCCGGGTTCAGCCAGTCCGGAGTTCGCCTTGCTCCGGGATGCCCCGGAACCTCGCTACTGGGATCTGCAGGGGGATATTCACGAGTCGGGGACATTGCTGGCGCGCCACCAGTTCTATCGTGGCACGGTGCAGTGGCGGTCGCCGGCCGGTGATTTCCGCTTCGGCCGCCAGCAGGTGAACTGGTCCACGGCCCTGATCTGGAACCCGATGGACATCCTCAATCCTGTCAGCCCTTTGCAACTGGAGCCGGATGAACGGGTGGGTGTGGACGCCATTCTCTGGGACAAACCCTGGGGAGCCTTAGCCCGGATTTCTCATAGTGCTCCAACAACCTTCGCAGACCAAGCCTGGTAGTGCCAGATCCGAGTGGTCATGGTCGAAGTTGGCGATTATTTAGCCAGTTTCCGGCATTCAGGCACAACTCCCCCTTTCCCCCATTG